>OMRR01000091.1 GCA_900313535.1 uncultured Eubacteriales bacterium | reverse complement strand
GCTTACGCTTACTAATAGGTCGAGGTCTTATATTATTCTCATGATTTAAGTTTATAATTCTTTCGTATTCGGTTTTCATGGTATAAACTATTCCTCGATAGCTCAGTTGGTTAGAGCGACCGGCTGTTAACCGGTAGGTCGTAGGTTCAAGTCCTACTCGGGGAGCGTCGACAAAATTGAAGGCTGAAGCCTTCTTTTTTATAAGTAGTCTGTTGACATAGCATTTTAAAAATGTTATAGTATATTGGCTAAAAACTGTTATGGTTGGAAACCATAGAAAAGAGGTAAATATGGCAAAAGAAGGAATACATCCAAAGTATCAGGAATGTAAAGTAACTTGTAACTGTGGCAATGAATTTACTACAAGAAGCACAAAACCAAGTATACACGTAGAAGTTTGTTCAAAATGTCACCCATTCTACACTGGACAACAAAAGGCAGCAGCAGCTCGTGGTAGAATAGAGAAGTTCAACAAGAAGTTTGGATTAAACAAATAATTATAAGGGCGAATGTATTCGCCCTTAATTTTTTATATGAATAATTGTAGAAAAAAATGTTATAGTGGCATAGGCGGTCAAGCTGTCATTGAAGGCATCATGATGAAAAATAAGGATGAGTATGCAGTGGCAGTAAGAAAACCAGATGGTGAAATTGTCGTAAAGAAAGACAAATATATTATGTTGTCTCAAAAATTCAAAATACTTGGGTTACCATTTATTAGAGGAATTTTTTCTATGATAGATTCTTTAATACTTGGATCAAAAACTTTAGAGTATTCTGCATCATTTTTTGATGATGAGACTTCAGATGAAGCAGAAAGTAAACTTGACAAATGGTTAAATGAGCATGTAAATGAAAAAACAATGGGTATTATCATGGGAATCATTACTGCAATATCTGTTATATTTGCATTACTTGTATTTTCAGTTTTGCCAGCAGCTATTGGTTCACTATTCAAAGCCATTACTAAGACAGAGAGTCATTTTTTAACTGCATTTGTTGAAGGAATTATTAGAATAGTTATATTTGTACTTTATATAAAATTAATTTCAAAAGTTGAAGAGATAAAAAGGACTTTCGAATACCATGGATCAGAACATAAATGTATAAATTGTATAGAGAACGGATGGGATTTAAATGTAGAAAATGTTTTAAAGGCAAGTAAAGAGCATAAACGCTGTGGCACTTCATTTTTAGTTTATGTAATGGTTATATCAATATTTTTGTTTATGTTTATAAACCCACCAACTTTATTATTAAAGTTTGTGTCAAGAATAATTCTTATACCAGTAGTTGCTGGAGTATCATATGAAGTACTAAGACTCGCTGGTAAGTTTGACAATAAATTTGTAGATTTAGTTTCAAGACCAGGAATGTGGATGCAAGGTCTTACTACTTTAGAACCAGATGCAAAAGAAGTAGAAGTGGCTATAAAAGCAGTAGAAGAAGTATTTGACTGGAGAAAATTTAAAGAGGAAAACTTTTCGTAGGAATGAAGCTTGTGAGCCCAAAACGTATGGGGAAAACTTGCGGCTCTAAAACGTAGGGGCGAATAGTGTGAGCCCATTTAAAAATTATGAATGTATATGATTTTGATGGCACAATTTATAATGGCGATAGCACAAGAGACTTTTATTTTTATTTGTTAGTGCATCATCCAAAGGTTATAAAATATTTGCCTGCTTTTATATTTGCTGCTTTAAAATATTTATTAAAGATAATTTCAAAAACTGAGATGAAAGAGGTATTTTATAGATTCTTAAATTGTTTTAAAGATGCTGAGATTGGTCAAATTGTAAATCAGTTTTGGTCAAAAAATAAATGCAAAATCTACGATTGGTATTTTAAACAAAAAGAAAACACTGATGTGATAATAAGTGCAAGCCCAAGTTTTATTTTAAAGTCAATTTGCAATGAACTAGGAGTTAATCTAATTTGCTCAGAAGTAAATGTTAAAAATGGTGATTACATTGGATTAAACTGCTGGGGCGAAGAAAAGGTTAATAGATTTTATAAAGAATATCCAAATGCAAATATAGATAAGTTTTATTCAGATTCGAAGTCAGATTTACCACTTGCAAAACTTGCTAAAAGTGCCTATATGGTTACGAATGGTGGTAAAATTATTAATTGGAACATATTAAAATGATAATATTTTAAGCGATTTATAAGACAAATATATGAAATTAAAAGATATATTAGATGACGGCAAGAAAGCCCTAAAGAAAAGTAAAATTGAAAATGCTGACTATGATGCCACTGAAATTTTGCTAAATTTACTTGATATGGATATGGCAAGATTTCTTTTTGAATGTGAAGATGATTTGGAAAACAAATATGATAGGAATTCAATAAGCAACATAATAAGTGAATTTGATGAATTAATAAATGCAAGAGCAAATCACTATCCTTTGCAATATATTTTGGGAGAGAGTTACTTTTGTGGACTTAGATTTAATGTAAATAGAGAAGTGCTTATACCAAGACAGGACACCGAGACACTTGTAGAAAAAGTTATAGCCGATAATCCAGATAAGAATAAATATATACTTGACATGTGCACTGGTTCGGGTTGTATAGCAGTAGCACTTGCTGCACTTGGCAATTATAAACTGATCGTTGGATCTGACATATCTACTGATGCTTTAAATGTAGCGGCAAAGAATGCAGAAGAATTGGTGCCAGAGATTAACTTTGGAGATGAAATGAATCAGCATGTCTATTTTGTACAGAGCGATATGTTTGATGATTTAGATAAGATTAAAGAGAGACTTGGTATAGAGACATTTGATATTATAACTGCAAATCCTCCATATATAAGGTCGGCGGATATTAAAAGTTTACAGGATGAGGTTAGAAGATATGAGCCGCTCTTAGCACTTGACGGAGATAAGGACGGACTAAAGTATTATAAGAAGATAGCTGAAAGTGCCAAAGATTATTTGTCAGATGAGGGAAGGATTTATTTAGAGATTGGATATGATCAAGCGGATGATGTGAAAAAGTTATTTACAAAAAACGGTTATACCCATATAGAAACTATAAAAGATTTAGGAGGAAATGATAGGGTAATTATATTCACAGTATAATTAAACTTTGTTATAATAGGTATTATGAATAGTAAACTTACAACTTTATACAAACACTATGAAGAGATAATGCAAGAGTTAAGCACAGATGTGGTTGCAAAAGATGTAGATAGATATACTAAATTGATGAAAGAGCAAAATGAACTTGAGCCAATTATCAAAGCATATAAAAGTTATCTTGCTGCTGAAAAGATGGAGCAGGATTCACTTAATATTATAGATACAGAGTCTGATGAAGAAATGCTTGCTATGGCGAGAGAGGATCTTGCAAATGCAAAGAAAGAAAAAGAGAGACTTGATGAAGAGATTAAACTTTTGTTAATTCCAAAAGATCCAATGGATGATAAGAATATCATTATAGAGATTAGACAGGGTGCAGGTGGAGATGAGGCAGCATTATTTGCGGCTGAACTTTATAGAATGTACATGGGATATATTGATACAATGGGTTGGAAAGCAGAGTTAATGAGTGTAAATGAAAATGGACTCGGTGGATTTAAAGAAGTAATATTTACTGTAAATGGTAAGGGTGCATATTCTAAATTTAAATATGAGTCAGGTGTTCATAGAGTTCAAAGAGTGCCAGTTACAGAAAGTAGCGGTAGAATACATACATCGACAGTAACCGTTGCAGTTATGCCAGAAGTTGATGAAGTAGATGTACATATAAATCCAGCAGATGTAGAGATGGAAGTGTATAGATCAAGTGGTGCGGGCGGACAACATGTAAATAAAACCTCATCAGCGGTTCGTCTCATACACAAACCAACAGGTATAGTTGTAGCTTGCCAAGAGGAGAGATCACAATTTCAAAATAAAGACAAGGCAATGGCAATGCTTCGTGCTAAACTTTATGACATAGAGCAGGAAAAGCAACATAGCAAATATGCAAGTGATAAGAAGAGCCAGATAGGAACTGGAGATAGATCAGAGAAAATTAGAACTTATAACTTCCCACAAGGACGTGTCACTGATCATAGAATAGGTTTAAACCTTTATAATATTGATGATATTATGAAGGGCAATATAAATGAATTAATAGAAACAATTATTGCAGAGGATAGAGCACTTAAACTATCAGCAATGGAAAAGGAGTAGTTTTATGAGTTATTCAAGTGAAGTATTTGAAAGAGTAGTAAAAGAGAATCCAAATGAGCCTGAGTTTCATCAAGCAGTGAAAGAAGTACTTTCAACTTTAGAGCCAATCGTTACCAAGAATGAGAAGCTTTATCGTGATGCTGCACTTCTTGAAAGGATAGTTGAGCCTGAGAGAATTATTAGTTTCAGAGTACCTTGGGTTGATGATAAGGGACAAGTTCAAGTTAATAAGGGCTACAGAGTTCAATATAATTCTGCTATTGGTCCATATAAGGGTGGTATTCGTCTTCACCCAAGTGTAAACCAAGGAATACTTAAGTTTTTAGGATTTGAGCAAGTATTTAAGAATTCACTTACTGGTCTTCCTATGGGAGGTGGCAAAGGTGGATGTAATTTTGATCCAAAGGGAAAAACTGACAATGAAGTTATGAGATTTTGCCAAAGTTTCATGAGTGAATTGTATAGACATATAGGCGCAGACACTGATGTACCAGCTGGTGATATAGGAACTGGAGCAAGAGAAGTTGGATATATGTTTGGTCAATATAAAAAGTTGACTGGACTTTATGAAGGAGTTCTTACTGGTAAGGGTCTTGCATTTGGTGGTTCGCTTACAAGAACAGAAGCAACTGGATATGGTGTAGGATATATTTCTGCTGAGATGATGAATGGTGCAGGCAACGATGTATCTGGAAAAGTAGTAGGTATAAGTGGTTCTGGTAATGTTGCAATTTATTGTGCAAAGAAATTTAAAGAGCTTGGTGCTAAGGTTATCACAGTATCAGATTCAAATGGATATATCTATGATGAGAATGGAATCAATGTAGATGTAGTAAAAGAAATTAAGGAAGTAAAGAGAGGCAGAATTAAAGAGTACGCCGATATTGTAAAAGGTGCTAAGTATGTAGATGGTAAGCGTCCTTGGGGCGAGAAGATGGATATAGCTGCACCTTGCGCAACTCAAAATGAGATGAATGAGGCTGAAGCTAAGGAGCTTGTAAAGAATGGAGTTAAGCTCGTAGCAGAGGGTGCTAATATGCCACTTACACTTGAGGCTATAAAAGTTATGCAAGATAATGGAGTTCTCTATATGCCAGGAAAAGCAGCAAATGCAGGCGGTGTAGCAGTTTCTGGTCTTGAGATGAGCCAAAACTCTATTAGACTTTCTTGGACATTTGAAGAAGTTGATGAGAGATTAAAAGGTATAATGAAAAATATTTATAAGCAAGTTACTGAGACTGCTGAAGAGTTTGGAAAGAAAGGTGACTTCGTTACTGGTGCAAACATTGCAGGATTTAAGAAGGTTGCAACAGCTATGCTCGCTCAAGGTGTAGTATAGTATATGAGTAAGAATACAAAAGATTTAACTTTATCGGCATTATTTATGGCACTTGGATTGGTGCTACCATTACTTACTGGACAGATAAAAGAACTTGGCAATGCTTTCTTGCCAATGCATTTGCCGGTGTTCTTATGTGGACTCATAGTTGGACCAATTAATGGTTTGATTATTGGATTAGTTTTACCAATTCTTAGACATTTTATATTTGGGATGCCACCACTTTATCCAACTGCAATTGCTATGAGCTTTGAACTTGCAACTTATGGGTTTGTATCAGGTTTCTTGTATAAAAATTCAAAGTGGCAATGTATAATTTCACTTTATCGTGCACTAATTATTGCCATGATATGTGGAAGAATAGTGTGGGGAATAGTTACATTTGTATTGCTTGGTATTAATGGAAATGCATTCACTTTTGACGCATTTATTAAAGGATCATTAATAAGTGCAATCCCAGGAATTATTTTCCAATTGATATTTATACCAATATTGATGCTTGCCCTTGACAAGACAGGGCTTGTGAGATTTCATAAAAGAACAGATAAAGTTAAAGTATAGATGATAAGTGCTAAATTATATCAGATAATTTTTTCTTATATAAAAATTTGCTAATTAGGTCATTGAGTTCAATCCATAGTGGAAGAGATTTGCAAGAGTTTTTTCTATCACAAATTGCACTTCCGTTTGATATGCAAGCTACAGGAGCGATGCTACCTTCAGTTGCAGCAAGGATTTCTCCAATTGAGTATTTTGATGGTGCTTTGACTAATTTGTAGCCACCATTTTTGCCACTGATACCAGTTAGCAAATTTGCATCAACAAGTTTTTTAACAATAGATTCCAAATATTTTTTAGAAATACATTGTCTTTTGGCTATGTCCTTGAGTGGGACATAGTCATTTTTATTTTGTTCTGCTATGTCGGTAAGCACCCTTAGTGCATATCTTCCTTTTGTTGAAAACATATTACCTCACATATTAATGATTTGTTTTGCCTATTGACTTAGTAGGCAATTAATAGTATACTATATATTGATAAACTTGTAAAGATTAAAGCATTGCAAATATTTTTATAATTAATATGTGCTAATTATGAGTTTGAAAATTACTATAAATATTGAGGGGATGGGGATGGATAAAGTATCAACTATTGTAGCAGTGTGCACAAGTGAAAAGAAAGGCTTACAAAAGAAACCAGTAGATAGTATAGAGTTAAAAAGTGAATTAGGTATTGTAGGGGATGCACATTCTGGTAATTGGCATAGGCAAGTGAGTTTACTCAGCGAGGAAAGTGTTGGAAAAGTGCAAAAGAAGATAGATTTTAAACTTAATCCAGGTGCATTCGCAGAAAACATTTTAATATCAAAGGGAATAGTGCTATATGAGCTCCCTATTGGTACTAAACTAAGAATTGGCACTGCAATTTGTGAAGTAACTCAGATTGGGAAAGAGTGCCATGCTGACTGTGAAATAAGAAAAAAAGCTGGCGATTGTGTGATGCCAAGAGAAGGTATATTTGTAAAAGTTTTGAAAGATGGTATCGCAAAAAGTGGAGATGAAGTAAGAGTGGAGGATAATTATGAGTAAAACAATTTACATGGACAATGCGGCGACTACATTTGTTGATAAGAGAGTTTTAGATGCGATGCTCCCTTATCTAACTGACAGGTGTTTTAATCCAAGTAGTATCTATGATGGTGCGCAAGATGTCCACGCAGATCTTGATAAGGCTAGAGAGCTTATAGCAAAGACACTTAATGCATCTGCAAGAGAAATAGTATTTACAGCTTGTGGTACAGAGTCAGATAACTTTGCTATAAAAGGTGTAGCATATGCAAATGCTGACAAAGGGAAACACTTAATTACATCAAAGATAGAGCACCATGCTGTTTTACATAGTATGGCAGCACTTGAAAAGGATGGTTTTGAAGTAACATATCTTGATGTGGATGAAAATGGTTTAGTAAATGTAAATGATTTGGAAAAAGCAATTAGACCTGATACAACTCTTGTATCCATAATGTATGCAAATAATGAAATTGGAACTATAGAACCAATAAGAGAAATTGGAGAAATTTGCAAAAAGCATAATGTTGTATTCCACGTTGATGCAGTGCAAGCCTATGCACATGTTCCTATAGATGTAGTAAGTGAGAATATTGATTTGCTTTCAGTGTCTGGACATAAGTTCAATGCTATGAAGGGAACGGGATTTTTGTATATAAAGAAAGGTACTAAGATTAAAACATTTATGGATGGTGGTGCACAGGAATCAAAGCGTCGTGCAGGTACCGAAAATGTTGCAGGGATAATTGGTATGGCAAAGGCAGCTGAAATTGCTTTTGCAGAGATGGATAAAAGAATTAAATATGAAACTGACATTAGAGACTACATGATAGATAGGATAGTAAAAGAGATTCCTTACTCAAAATTAAATGGAGATAGGACAAAGAGGCTTCCAAATAATTTAAATATTGGTTTTGAATTTATTGAAGGTGAGTCAATGCTTCTTGCACTTAATGATCTAGGTGTTTGTGCATCATCAGGTTCTGCATGTACATCAGGTTCACTTGACCCATCACATGTCTTACTTGCTATTGGACTTCCACATGAGAAAGCACATGGATCACTTAGACTTACTATAAGTCACGAGACTACTATGGATGATGCAAAGTTTGTTTGCGATAACTTAGTAAAAATAGTTGAGAGACTTAGAAGTATGTCACCATTATATGAAGACTTTATCAAGAATAAGTAGGAGGTAATTATGGCATATAGTGAAAAAGTAAAGGATCATTATCAAAATCCAAGAAATGTGGGTGAGATAGAAAATGCATCTGGTGTTGGTACAGTTGGAAATGCAAAGTGTGGTGACATCATGAGAATGTATATTGATGTCGATGATGCTACAGGGATTATCAGAGACTGTAAGTTTAAAACATTTGGTTGCGGAGCTGCAGTTGCTACAAGTAGTATGGCAACTGAAATGGTAAAGGGCAAGACAGTAAAAGAAGCACTTCAAGTTACAAATAAAGCAGTTATGGAAGCACTTGATGGTCTACCACCAATTAAAGTTCATTGTTCTTTGCTTGCAGAGCAGGCAATTCATGCAGCGCTTTGGGATTATGCTGAAAAGAAAGGTATAAAGATAGATGGTTTAGAAAAACCAGTAAATGATATAGAAGAATTAGAAGAAGACGAAGAATTATAAATGAAAAAAGACCCACAACTTATAGTAAGTGGGTCTTTTTTTTGGAGGGGGTTATTTGTCTTCTATCTAAAGTTATTGTAATCTTAATTACTATTTGCTGTTTTGCTTAGAATCATCTTTAGGCTTCATATCAAATCCTCTGTGACCAAAAGGCATCATAGTACTTCTTACAGACTTTGCCTTAGTAGATGTACTTGACTCGAGTTCTATAGATATGTAATCACCAACATTATAATCTTTATATGTTTTATTCTTTTGATTATTGTCTGAGTTGTTATTTTAATTATTATCTGAAGATTTCTTTTCTCTTTTTCTAAAATCATCAAATGTAGCACTTGAAATGTCTATGTTTTTTGTTTCTCCAGTTAAAGTGTACATATTCTCAATATTCTTTTTCATTTCTGCAAGTTGTTCCTCGCTTAATTGTGGCATTTCACCATCATTACTTGGAGGATTTGGAGGAGTATTATTATTAGCACTAGAGTTATTTGATGAATTGTTATTATCATTTACAGGCTTCTCGGGTGGCTTGAAAACATTCTTAGTATTATTGTTATCTGGCTTTTTAAATTTTGCTATTGATATCGTTACTGAGTTTTCAGATATGGCAGTGATTTTGCCCATCACAACATTATCTTGCTTTTGAAAATCAAATTGATTTTGTGGTTTCTCTTTACCTTGCCATCTTTGATCTTTGCCAGTGTTATTTGTAGCAAATGATGAAAAACTTAAAGCGCTTATAGCGAAAAGTGTTGCCATTATGGCTGATACTATTCTTTTATTCATTGTTAAAATCTCCTTTTAATATCGCTACTTTTAGTGGTCCAAACGGATACTATTACTTGGAAAGTTTAAATTTGATACTTTTTGTGTTACCCATAAGAAATACTAAAAGAACCTTTTTTAATTATTTATAGAAATATTATACATATTAAATGTTAAAAAATAGGGAAAAAATATTGAAAATTCTGTGAACAGAATAATTTGGCGTATGTTTAAGAGCTCTATTTTAAATTTTTGCATTCTTGACAATTTGTATTAATTGTTATATAATTCAATGTAATACATTGTAGTGCAATGCGCTACAATAGTAATTTGCTATAGATTAGTATATTAATATAATTTGAGGTCTATTATGTCAACTATTAGTATTAGAATTAGCCAAAATGATAAGAATTTATTTGAAGATTTTTGTAATAGTGTAGGTATGAATGTATCTACTGCTGTTAATATGTTTGTAAAAAATGTTATATCTAATCAAAAATTGCCATTTGCAGTTGAGCGAGATCCGTTTTATAGTAAAGAAAATGTTAAAAGGCTGGAAAAGGCAGCGTTAAATGCAAAGAATGGCGCAAATATGCATTATCATGAATTGTTGGAAGATTAATTATGAAAAAGAATTGGGAAGATGATGCATGGGATGATTATCTATATTGGCAATCTCAAGATAAAAAGACATTAAAAAAAATTAATAGTTTGCTGAAAGATATAGATAGAAATGGGTATAATTGTAAAGGGCATATAGAGCCACTAAAAGGAAATCTTTCGGGCTATTATAGTGTTCATATAGATGATAAAAATAGAATTGTGTTTAAAATAATTAATAAAGATGGCAATGATGAGATGGAAATAATCCAGTGTGGGTCACATTATAGAGACAAATAATAGAAATATAGAAGTTGAATATAAGATATTTAAGGATTAAACTAAAATATAAAAACCACCTATCGTAGGTGGTTTTTATATATTTAATAATTTGCAGTAATATTATTTTTTGCCGATGTATTTATCTATATCAAAAACTTTATCAAATTATGAATTTAAGGGGGTATGTAGTTAGAAAACTTATTACATATATGCTATAATAGACTTATAGTTTTATAGTGATTAAAGGAGACATTTATGGATAAGTTTATAGCATACTGTGGCCTTGACTGTGAGAAATGTGAGGCAAGACTCGCGACAATTAATAATGATGATGCGCTAAGAACTAAAGTTGCTGACAAGTGGAGCAAGCTTAATGGTGTAAAGATTACAAAAGAGATGATTAACTGTACTGGTTGTCGTGTGGATGGAGTTAAGACGCCATTTTGTGATAGTATGTGCGAAATAAGAAAATGTGCTATTAATAAAAAATATGAGACTTGCGGAGACTGCAACGAAATAATGTCTTGCGAAAAAGTCAAGATGATAATTGGAAATAACGAAGAGGCACTAAGCAACTTGAAAAAGCAATAAAATGAATTTAAAATATATTACATCAGAGTAAATAATTAATTTGAAAACAAGATATACAATCAATTATAATATCAAAGTATTTGGGAGGTCGTTATGGAAATTACAAGTACCATTAAGTATGTAGGGATGAGTGACAAGAATTTGGATTTTTTTGAAGGACAGTATAAGGTACCAAATGGCATGTCTTACAATTCATATTTGATTATGGATGAGAAAATTACAGTACTTGATACAGTTGATGCAAGGTTTAAAGATGAGTGGCTTAGTAAGATTGAGAAGGAACTTGGTGGTAAAGAACCTGACTATTTGGTTGTGCACCATATGGAGCCAGATCATTCATCAAATATTAAAAACTTCTTAGATGAATATAAACACTGTAAGGTGGTATCACCATTTGCAGCTTTTTCTATGATGAAAAATTATTTTGATACTGCATTTGCTGATAGACAAGTAGCTATAAAAGAAGGTGATAAACTCTCACTTGGAAAGCATACATTAAATTTTATCGCTGCAACCATGGTGCATTGGCCAGAGGTGCATATGTCATATGAAGAGAGTGAAAGGATTTTGTTTTCTGCAGATGCATTTGGAAAGTTTGGTGTGATGGGAACTGATGAGCCTTGGGATGATGAGGCAAGAAGATATTATATTGGAATAGTAGGAATGCATGGTACATTTGTACAGACTGTGCTTAAAAAGGCAGCAACTTTAAACATCAAAAAGATTTGTCCGCTACATGGTGAAATCATAGATAAAGATTTTGGACACTATATTGATTTATATGATAAGTGGTCAGGATATAAGAAGGAAAAAGATGGAGTGTGCATTGCTTATACTACTGTCTATGGCCACATGAGAGAGGCTGTAAATTTACTTAGCGAAAAGTTTAAAGCTAAAGGTGTAAATGTAGAAGTATTTGACTTGGCGAGATGTGATATGAGTGAAGCAGTGGCAAAAGCATTTGCATATGAAAATGTTGTGCTTGCAACAACTACATACAATAATGGCATTTTCCCTATAATGAATGATTTCACACATAGACTTATAGAACACAAATTTCAAAATAAAAATCTTGGTATAATGGAGGGTGGCACATGGGCACCTCAGGCAGGTGGTATACTTACTAAGATGTTTAAAGATTTACCAAATGTGAAGGTAAATGAAAATGTTGTAACTGTCCTTGGATCACTCAATAAGCAGAGTGAAGAGCAAATGGATAAACTAGTAAATAGCCTATACATTTAGTGAGAAAACTAATGAGTGTTGACAATAAAAAGTTTAACGGAGAAATAAATATATTGCAGTTAATTGATGGTGCTAAAGCAGCAGAAGGTCTAACTGTAATTATTGATGTGTTTAGATGTTTCACTTTTGAGGCGTTTGCCTTATCTTGTGGAGCATCTCATGTGCATCCAGTTGGTGAGATTGATAAGTGCTTGGAGTTAAAGGCTAAGCATCCAGATTTTATAATCGCTGGAGAAAGAGATGGTATCACTTTATCCGGCTTTGACACTGGCAATAGCCCTGCGGATTTGGTGATGAAATATGATTTAAATGGCAAAACTATAGTTCATTCTACATCATCTGGGGTACAAGGAATAGTAAATGCTAAAAATGCCACTGAAATTATTGGTGGGTCTTTGGTGACTGCAAAGGCAATTGCTAAATATATAAAGAACAAAAATCCTGAAAAAGTTTCCCTTGTATGTATGGGATGGAGTTGCAAACGACCTACAGATGAAGACACGCTTTGTGCTGAATATATAAAAAGTTTGTTACTTGGAAACGTGATAGACATTAGTGAAAAACTTACTACATTTAAAGATGGATGTGGAAAACATTTCTTCGACAATAAAGATAAAAAGTCATTTCCTATGCCAGACTTTTTTATGTGTCTTATGCCAAATGTATTTGACTTTGTGCTTAAAGTATCGTTTGATGAAGAACTAGGAATATATGAAATGAAAAAAGTAGTTTTAAACTAAGAGGATAATATGAATACTAAATCAATGACAGAGGGTGCTCCTTGGAAGCACATTATAAAATTTGCATTTCCGGTCTTTATGGGGCTTTTACTTCAACAACTATATAATACTGTTGATACTATAGTTGTTGGTAATTTTACCGGAGAGGCTGCTCTTTCAGCTGTAGGTACTACTGCGAGCTTTGTATTTATGATGCTTGCTGTGGCTACAGGCTTTTCTGCTGGAAATGGAGTTCTAGTAGCACAACACTTTGGAGCAAAGAATGAAAAGGGTGTAAGAGAAAATGCATCTACTGGAATATTATTTTTGCTTACGCTTGGAGTTGTAATTGGAATTTTTGGAGCAATGATTGCTAGACCTGCTCTAAAATATTTTATAAATGTACCAGATAGTTTTCTTGACTTGGCAGTTCAATATTTTGTGATATATTCACTTGGACTTGTATTTCAATATGGATATAATATTTTCTCAGCTATACTTAGAGCAGTAGGTGATAGCGCAGCTACATTATATTTTTTACTTATAGCCTCAGTACTTAATATCGTCCTTGATGTTGTCTTTGTGGCATATTTCAAATGGGGCGTAGCAGGTGCTGCTATAGCTACTGATATTTCACAGGCTGTGTCATTTGTCGCTGCTTATATTTACATGAGAAAGAGATATAGTATTTTTAGATTTAATTTAAGTGAATACATATGGGATAATGCACTTATTAAAGATACAATTAGAATTGGTTTACCTATATCCTTGCAATTAATTGTTGTATCACTTGGACTTACACTTATTCAAAGAGCGGTTAATGGTTTCGGACAGGTTATGACAGCATCATTTACAGTGGGACAAAGAGTTGAAATGTATCTAAATCTACCGGGGCATACTTTTCAAACCACTCTTGCTACATATACTGGACAAAATATTGGCGCAAAGAAAATTGATAGGGTAAAACTTGGAGTAAAACAGACAATGATAATTTCTTTGATTATAACCTTGATAATTTCATTCCTTGTATATACTTATGCTGAAAATATAATTACATTTTTTGGACTTAGCGATGAGGCTGCGGTTTTATGCTTACAACATTTAAGAGCGATTGCAATAATAAATATAGTTTTATCAATGTATTTCCCACTATTCGGTCTTTTCCAAGGGGCAAATCATAGCGCTGTACCTATGGCAGTAGCATTAGTTGCACTTACCCTTCGTGTAGTATCTACTTATGTGTTTAGATATTCACCAATCTTTGGTCAAAGCATAGTATGGTGGAATGGCATTTTCGGATTTGGGGCAGGATTTTTGATAATGTGGACAGTTTACTTTAGTGGGATGTGGCAGAGCAATGCGCAAGTATCGGAATAATCAATATAGTTTAATTATTGAAAATAATGGGCTAAATGCCCATTTTTTCTTGCCAAAAACCTCTAAATATTATATAATTACTATATTGATTAAAATGCTCAGAAAATATGTAAAGAGGGCATTTGTTTTTTTGATGTGTGCCTCTTTTTTCATAGTAAATCCGCATTTTAGTTTTTTTAGTGCGATTTATACATACGCATTGCCAAGTTCCGTTACAGTAAAGGGAACTAAGGTTAATGTACGCAGTGGACCAGGAACTACCTATAAAATTCTTGGGAGTGTTACTTTGGGATTTAAAATTAATCCGATAAGTACAGTAAAAGATGCTTCTTCCAATGGAAAGAATTGGTATAAGTTCTTATATAATGGACAAAATGCTTATATAAGGACAGATTTTTGCAAAGAGGCGGTTGCTTATGTATATGATGCAAGTTTTGAAGCGGATTTAAATATGAAGGGTTTCCCTGAGTCATACAAAGCAGGCCTAAGGGATTTACACGCAAATTATCCAAATTGGATATTTACCTTACATGATACTGGCCTTGATTTTAATTATGTACTTGATAATGAATTGATAGGAACACGGACTTTGGTAAATGCCACCTCTATCTCATCATATAAGTCAACTGATGAGGGGAAGTATGATTGGGTTAATTCTAAGTGGCCAACCTTTGATGGAAATGCATGGGTTGCTGCATCAAGAGAGATTACCGCTGCCTATCTTGACCCAAGGAATTTTCTATATGACCCATATGTATTTCAATTTGAACATCATACATTTAATGCCAATATCCATTCTATAGCTGGTATACAGGAAATGGTAAAAGGAACCTTCCTTGATGCAAATGTTACTACTGAGGGCTTGCAGAGTGTAAATACGACACTTCCGAATCAGATAAATCCTGGGGTTGAAATAGCCCCATGGAACCCAAGTGTTCCGGTGATACCAATACTAATGAATGATGGTGATGGGATCGTTACTGGATTTAGCAATGTATATTATGCTCCATATGGTCCTGGTGGAAGTATAGAGCAGTTAGGACCTGCAGCAGGTATACCTACACAAAATAATAATTCAAATAATGTAAGTTCCAATATAATAAATACTACTACCGATGATAGTTATAATGAAGAAGAGTCATACCCGTTTACTTTTATGCCTAAGGGCGTCTACTCATATGCAGAGTTAATATATGATGCTTGTAGACAGGTAAATTGTAACCCATATGTCATTGTATCAATGATATTACAAGAGCAAGGAAAGAATGGAAGTGATTCGGTATCTGGAAATAATAGTAAATATAAGGGCTATTACAATTATGGAAATATAAATTCATTTGCAAGTAATGGATTGACTGCGATTGAGAATGGCTTAAAGTATGCAAGTACTGAGGGATCATACAATAGGCCATGGAATTCAAAAGAAAAAGGAATTTATGGTTTATGTGACTTTTACGCAAATAGTTACGTAAGGACTGGGCAGGATACATTTTATCTAAAAAAGTGGAATGTACAAGGGCAAAATCCTTTCAAACATCAATACATGACTAACGTGTCAGGTGCAGCAGCTGAAGGACAGATACTCGGAGGTGCATATGATGAGATAGTTATGAATATGCCTCACGAGTTTAAGATACCATATTACAGAAATATGCCTGAAGAAAATTGCCCTATACCAACTAAAGATGGTAGTCCAAATAATAAACTTAAATTTCTCGCAGTGGCAAATCATTTACTTACACCTACTTTTGACCCAGATGTAAGTGATTATTCAATAATGATAAATGGAAACGAAGATTCGATATATATAAATGCAGAAGCGTATGATAAGAAGGCGGCAGTTGGTGGGATTGGAAATATATTAACATTGACTTCATATACAGTTGCTATAATTTATTGTGTAGCAGAGAATAATGATATAAGGCAGTATAATATTAGTATTTACAAGCCTGGAGCAGAAAATGTAATGCCAAATGTAAATGCAAATAATCAATTCTTTGTATCGACAAATAATGCTGTAATTGTTAGTTCACAAAATAGTAATCTATATGGACCTGGAGGGCAAATAAATAATTCGGGCAACATCCAAGTACAAATTGGTGTTGGACCAGGTGAGTAGGAGGAACTATGAAAAAGTTCAAGGCATGGAAATTATTATTAACAACTCTAACTTTTGTATTTGTTATCGCTGCATCGGTTTTTGCTGGCACAGGAGTTATACAATTCGCAGATCCTAAAGTAACAAGGGATAAGGTATTTAATGTTGCATGTAAAGTTAAGTCAACAGATGTAAGGCTTAAGACAGCAGATATCACAATACAATATGATCCAAATATGTTGGAGTTTATTCAAGATGGCAGTACTAATGCAGAGGGTGGTGCTGGCACAGTAAGAGTAAATGGAACTGGTATCGGTAAAGGGTCTGGTACAAGGACTTTGGAGTATCAATTAAAGTTCAAAGCACTTTATGCAGGTAGCACCAATATCACAGTACTTGACCAAGAAGTAACTGATACTACAGATAATCTTGTAAATATTACAAAACAAGGTTCTGCCCTTGTCACAATCAACCCTTCAAATACCCAATCAAAGAATGCAAACCTTTCTACACTTGAGTTTTCACCTGGAGAACTTGATAGAGAGTTTGATCAAAATGTATTGTCATACAATGTTGAAGTAAATGCTGATGTAGATTCATTGGTTATTTCTGCTATATCAGAAGATAAAGATGCTAGAGTAAAAATATCTGGAAACTCAAATTTCAATACTGGCATGAATAAAGTTACTATCGATGTAACGGCTCCAGATGGAAAGACTACAAAACAATACATTTTAAATGTAACCAAATTTGAGACTGGCGTTACTGCTGGCAATACAACTATAGCAAATGGTCAAAGATTCTCTTCAAAATCATATACCATTACTATAATGATTAAGCCAGATGAAGTATCTATACCAAGTGGATATAAGAAACTTGAGTTAGCTAATGGTAGTGAATCTATCGAAGCTTATGGTCCAAGTGATACACCTGATGGAGAGACACCAAAAGTATTCCTTGTGTATGCAATGAATCAAGATGGCATAAAGGATTTCTATAGATGTGATTGGAGAAATGATGACTATACTATACAGAGATATGTTGCAGAGCCAAATGCTGGTAATTATGAAGAATTAAACAATAGATATGTTGCGTTAAGTAATGAGCACGAAACTGCATCTAAGAGACTTAACATTTTATTCCCTATCACTATAATACTTGCTTCTTTGGTTATCATTTTAATTATTATATTGATAGTAATGATTATCAAAGGTGGTTCAAGCAAAAAGACTAACCCATATTCAAATGATTTTGATGACGATGATGATGACGATTATTTTTCTTCAAAGCCAAGAAAGATTACTTCAAGTGATGTAGATGATGATGAAGATAAGTTTTCAAAAAATGATAAAATAGACGACGATTATGATGACGACAGCGATAGTGATGATATAGAGGATTTAGGATAATAAATGGAATATACTAAGACGACAAAAAGAGTTTTAAACATTGCTTTAATTGAATCAAGTAAATTTGGTCATACATATATAGGGACTGAGCATATTTTGCTTGGTCTTTTAATTGAAAAGAATGGCCTTGCTCATAGTATGCTTGTAGTAAATGGCATAGAGGAATTGACCGTAAGAAAAATGATTGAGCAAAACATTGATTCGGGAAATGATATTGCTACACTTGACGCAAATGGATATTCACCATCTGCTAAAAGGATATTGAAGAGAGCTGAAGAAGAGGCAGAGTCTTTGCATATTGATAAAGTTGGTACAGAGCATATACTTATGGCGATATTAAAAGATACTGATTGCCTTGCTATTAAGATTTTAAATACAATCAAAGGTACCAATGTAAGAAAGATGTACATAGACCTTGTCAATACGATTGGTGCAAATGATAAGACAGTAAATTTCAAAAAGTTTGATCCAATGTCTAACACTCCTGTGCTTGATCAATTTTCAAAAGATTTAACAGAGTACGCTAAACACGATTTGATTGATCCAGTGATTGGGAGAGAACAAGAAATAAATAGAGTTGTTCAAATATTATCAAGGAGAACTAAAAACAATCCATGCCTTATAGGAGAGCCCGGTGTGGGTAAGACTTCTATAGCAGAAGGTTTAGCAATACTTATTAATAAAGGTTTAGTTCCTGATACTATAAAAGATATGAGAGTTGTATCACTTGATATGAGTGGTATGGTTGCTGGTACAAAGTATCGTGGTGAGTTTGAAGAAAGAATTAAAAGAATTATAGAAGAATTATCATCAAATAAAAATATAATTTTATTTATTGATGAGATACATACGATAATTGGCGCTGGCGGAGCCGAAGGTGCCCTTGATGCTGCAAATATTTTAAAACCTGCTCTTGCAAGAGGTGATATTCAAGTAATTGGTGCCACAACTATAGATGAATATAGAAAGCATATAGAGAAGGATGCTGCACTTGAAAGAAGATTTCAGACTGTCGAGGTTAAAGAACCAAGTGAGGATGAGACTATACAGATTTTAAAAGGCTTAAGAAAGAGATATGAGACTTTCCATAAGATAGCAATTAGTGATGAGGCT
>OMRR01000086.1 GCA_900313535.1 uncultured Eubacteriales bacterium | reverse complement strand
TTTCATTTTTAGTTTTATCAAAACTTTCACATATTTCTTTATTTATATCAGTTACATCTTTTGCTTGTTCTACAACATCTGATATACTCATAGTCACGAACCTCCTTTATTACTTTAGCAAAAAACATTTTATTATTTAAATCCAACAACTATATTATACAAAAAATATCTATCTTTATCAATAATAAAAACGAGACCGCCCATCAACTTTCAGTCCCATCTTTCCATATACTTCATGATATACTCCTTCTTGTATACTTTATATGACATTAGTGTATAAATTATTATATCATACTGTATACTTTTACAATAAGAAGTGTATGCTTTCTTTAACTTAAGTGTATATAAAGGGTGCATTTAGTGTATACAAAAAATATAGCACTATAAAACTCTATTTGAAAACATCAAGTATCTGCTCTTTACTTTGTACCCCAACCATCTGTTTTAAAACCTTACCATCTTTAAATGCTATAAGAGTAGGTACTGAAAATACTTTGTACTCCTTTGCAAGTTCCATGTTTTCATCGACATCAACTTTTCCTACTTTTATATCAGCTCTTTCACTTGCAATTTCATCAATAGTTGGCATAAGCATTTTGCAAGGCCCACACCAAGTTGCAAAAAAATCTACAAGCACTGGCTTATCTGACTTTAACACTTCATTTTCAAAATTTTCTTTTGTTATAATTACTTCCATACTTTGCTCCTTTATAAACTTAATCATAATTATTATACTCTAAAGTGTAATAATTGGCAATAATTCAAGATAATATGCGCCTCAAATCAAATAAAAATGGCTACAAAATTGTAGCCATTTTCGTATCCCTTTTATTACTATAATTATCCAATAAAATTTGTCATTTTATGTTCTTCGTTAAAATTGATTTTGTACTTTTGCTTGCCATCATTTATACACTTAACTACAAATGCAATATTCTTTCCGAGATGTCTCATGGTTTGCATCCCTTCTTCATCTTGTTTTGCATCTCCAGGGAGTCTACCAAAAGCATTATTCCAATATTGACTACCTACAACAATCATATTACTAATAGTAAAATATTTATTTATCACGTCAAAATTAGTATCAGTACCAGCACGACGAGCTATACATACTGCAGCACCAACTTTCATCTCCATATTAAATGAGCCACTATAAAAAAGCCTATCAAGAAAACTTACAACTGTTCCATTTGTTGAGGCATAATAAGTAGGGCTTCCCACTACTATACCATCAGCGGTTTTCATCTTTTCTGCAACCACATTTACAATGTCATCAATAGTACATTTGCCAAGTTTTCTGCAGGCACTACATGCCATGCAGCCATTGACATCACTTGTAAGTGAAATTATTTCAGTGTCAATCCCTTCTTCTTTCAAGCTCTTAGCCACCTCACTTAAAGCTATCTCAGTATTAGAGCCTTTTCTTGGACTACCATTAATTAAAATAATCTTCATACTACCACCTCGCTATAATAACTTCTTAATTGCAATTTCAACCACTTCCATATCTGTAGTTGGCTCAAATCTTTCAACTACATTTCCTTCTCTATCTATCAGAAACTTTGTGAAATTCCATTTAATGTCATCGCCCTTATCCCAACCCGGATTCATTTTATCAAACATTTCTTTTAATTTCTTTCCCATCTCGCTATCGCCAAAACCCTTAAATCCTTTTTGAGATTTCAAAAATTTATAGAGAGGCAATTCATTAGGACCATTCACATCTGATTTCTTCATCTGTGGGAATGTTGTATTAAAATGCATCGTACAAAACTCATGTATCTCTTCATCGCTTCCAGGTGCTTGCCCACCAAATTGATTGCATGGTATATCCAAAATCTCAAGCCCCTTGTCATGATAATCTTTATAATACTTCTCAATTGGCTCATACTGTGGAGTGAAACCACAACCCGTCGCCGTATTTACTATCAAAATAACTTTGGCTTTGTAATCAGAGAGATTAAGTGTCTCGCCGTTTCCTTTTGTTACTGAATAATCATAAATCATCATTGCACCTCCTCAAAAAACTATTTTTTTCTCTTGACAATTAATAGTTAGTCTCCGTCCCTTTTATTCTTTATTCCCTTTTCATCGAAAACTTATCAAGTGGATACTTCTTTATATTATCATACACCTTCCTATCATCTGCCTTTGACAGTAATGCCTCTCTTGCCTTTCTTATATCCATATCAGCAAGATGTTTTGAAGGTCCACCAACGCAACCACCTTCGCACATCATTCCCTCTAAAAAGTCTTCTGGGAATTTCCCAGCCTTCATAAGCAATAGACACTTTTTGCAATCGCTACCTGATGCATTCACATACTTTATATCATCTATGCTTTCACCCTGTTCTTTTATACATTCAAGCACTGCCTTAGCAACTCCACTACTTGTAGCAAAATTCTTGCCATAGATTGATCCTTCTTGTATTTCTTCATTGATCTCTTCAAATTTTATATTCTGTGATCTAAGCATTGCAGAGAATTCACCAAAGGTAAGAACATAATCGGCATTACCTTTTATATCAAACTCATGTGCCTCCGATTTCTTTGCTATACAAGGTCCTATAAAGACTGTTATGCAATCTTTATACTGTGCCTTTAACAGCCTACTTGTTGCACACATTGGGCTTACAGTCTCAGACATATTGTTCTTATAAATATCTTCAAACTGTTTCTTCAACATATTTACAAAGGCTGGACAACACGAAGTAGTCATTTTTTTATTTTCCTTCTTCGCCTCTATCCATTCTTTTGATTCAAAATATGCAGTCAAGTCTCCACCAAGACTCACATCTACCATATCATCAAATCCAAGTTTTTTAAGTGCAATTCTTATTGCATTCATATTTATATTTGCGCCATACTGACCTTCTGTAGCAGGTGCACACATAGCAATTACTTTCTTATCAGACTTAATTGCCTTTATCACATTTACCAAATCTGTCTTAGAAGATATAGCTCCGAATGGGCAACTATGTATACAATGCCCGCATCTCACACACACCTCATTCTTTATTCTGCAAAAACCATGCTCATCATAACTTATAGCATCAACTGGGCAAGATCTCTTACAAGGTCTTTCAAGATGTACTATAGCTTGAAATGGGCAAGCCTTCGCACACATTCCACATTCTTTACATTTCTTATAATCTATGCGCATACGAACTTCGCCTTCAGATATGGCACCAAATTTGCAATTTTCTTTGCAAGGTCTACCAAGACAAAATCTACAATTACTTGTCACTGAATATGAAGAAATTGGGCATTCATCACAAGCTGCTTCAATAACTTGTACTATATTGCCACCATGTAATTCACTTTCATTTGTGTCTTTACCCAATACAAGTCTAATACGTTGCCTTACTATCTCCCTTTCTTTATATATGCAACATCTGTACTCCGGTTTTGGTCCAGGAATCAACTTGCGAATCAATTCCTCTGTTGTCTCTTCATTTAAGTTATCATCAAAAGCAAGTTTACAAATCTCATCGTAAATTCCATGTCTAAATCTCAAAATATTACTGTCGTTCGTTATCATAATATCCCCCTAATCATTTTGTAATTTTAATGAATTAATTATATTCTCTGCTATCTTAAGTGATTTTTCTATTGATACCGCATCATCTGGATTTGCTCTGTAAGTCAAAGTCACTTGCGATCCATTTATTACTCTAATTGCTCCACAAAACTTATTCACTATATCCATTACTGACTGCCCATCAACCTTGTGATGCTCTGCAAATGTAATAGTAACTAGTTTCCTCTTTATATTTAACTGTGTCACATAAAACTTGTGTGCTTTGTTTTTAAGTTTTGCAATGAATATAAGATTTTCGAGTTCTTTTGGAAATGCTCCAAACCTATCAAGCATCTCCTCCTTCAAATCATCAAATTCTTCTTCCTTCTCACACTTTGAAATTTTTCTATACATATCAAGCTTTACTTCTTCATCATTGATATATGATTCTGGTATATATGCATCAATATCTATATCAACTATCGTATCAAAGCCATTAATAAAATCTTCAGATGTCACATTGTCAAGATTCTCACCATCATTACTCTTTTCTCGAAGATATTTTACTGCCTCATTTAACATTTTTATGTACAAGTCATATCCTACAGCATCAATATGTCCGCTTTGAGAAAGTCCAAGCACATTACCTGCTCCTCTCATTTCAAGATCCTTCATTGCTATCTTTAAACCAGAGCCAAGTGCTGTATTTTCTTTTATAGCTTTTAATCTATCTAATTCATCTTCTGTAAGTTCTTTATTATTTCTATACATAAAGAATGCATAAGCAGTTCTATTGCTTCTTCCGACACGTCCTCTCAATTGATAAAGTTGTGAAAGTCCAAATTGCTCAGAATTATCTATAATCAATGTATTTGCATTTTGAATATCTATACCTGTCTCTATAATAGTTGTTGTCACTAATACATTATATTTTTTATTGATAAAATCCATCATCGTATCAGACAACTCATTTTCTCTTAGTTTGCCATGTGCCACTGCTATCTTCGCATAAGGGCAGAGCGAAGCAATTTTATCTGCGAACGCATAGATATCACTAACTCTATTGTGAACTATAAAAACTTGTCCATCTCTCTTTAATTCTCTATTGACTGCTTCTCTTATCAGTTCTTCATTAAATTCAAGCACATAGGTTTTTATTGGCATTCTCTCAGGTGGTGCTTCAGTAAGCATAGACATATCTCTTATACCAGATAAAGACATATACAAAGTTCTAGGTATAGGTGTCGCAGTGAGAGTGAGCACATCAACATTGTTCTTAATCTTCTTTATTTTTTCTTTGTGTGTTACTCCAAATCTTTGTTCTTCATCAATTATAAGTAATCCAAGATTTTTAAATTCAACATCATTTGAAAGTAACCTATGTGTACCTATCACTACATCCACATCACCTGTTTTAAGTGCCTCTAATACAGTCTCATTTTCTTTTTTAGAATTAAAACGAGATAAAAATGCTACTTTAATTGGATACTTTTCAAACCTCTCTGAAAAAGTTTTGAAATGTTGCATACAAAGTACTGTCGTTGGCACAAGATATGCAACCTGCTTTCCATCTTGCACAGCCTTGAATGCAGCTCTAATCGCTACCTCTGTCTTGCCAAATCCTACATCTCCACAGACAAGTCTATCCATAGTTTTATCTGACTGCATGTCATTTTTAACTGCCTCTATAGCAAGTAACTGATCATAAGTTTCTATATATGGAAATGTCTCTTCAAATTCTCTTTGCCATATACTATCTGTACTAAACATATGACCTTTGGACTCATGGCGCTTTGCATATAATTCTATTAAATCTTTTGCTGTTTCTAAAATATCTATCTTAACTTTCTTCTTCAATTTTAGGAAGTCATTTGTGCCTAGCTTATTAATCCTTGGCACCTTAGATGTTTTTGATGCAAACCTCTCAAGGCTCTCAAGTTTCGTGGCAAGTACATATAAAAATCCGCCATCTGCATATTCAACTTTTACATAATCTTTTTCTGCCTCATCAGTCTTAAGCCTTGTGATTCCCCTAAACACACCAACTCCATAATTGTCATGGATTACATAATCCCCAAGTTTCAATTCACCTAAGTCATTAATTGGTGCATAGTTTTCACGTTGCCTACTCTTTATAATTCTTCTTTTTCTTTCAGGTTCAATGCCAAATAAATCTTTTTCAGTAAATATGAAAAATTTATCAGTATCATCAATAAATCCACTTGATAATTCACCTACATATATACCTATCTCAGCATTTGGAATTTTTGTATCAAGTGTATTGGTAAGATAAGCATTTATACCCTCTTGCTGCAATTCATTTGCAAGTCTCTCTGCCCTTGTATGTGAGTTTAATACTATTAGTCCCGAAAATGCTTTTGATAAATATGTTTTGATTTCATTTTTTGTTCTCGCATAATCCTTCTTATCAAATATTGGTGTAGTCATCATAAAATCAAAATCATAGTCCCAAGAACCCTTTGCCAACCTAAACTTTTCTTCATTTACATATGGTGCATCATCAAGGCTAGTAAGTTGTATACAATTCTTTTCAGTTAATCTATCAAATACATATTTAGAATCAAATAATTCTATAGGCCTGATTTTTTCCTGATCTTCATAGTCAATATCTTTTTCAATAATTTGTCGACTTTCATAACTTTCACGAAGCATATCTATAATTAAATTAATTCTATCACTAAGCCTTTTAGGTTCATCAAAAAATACAAGTGCATCATCAGTAAAGTAATCTAAAATGAATGTGCTACCCTCATCATTCTTTTCACTTGTCATTGGTATTATTTCTACACTTTGAATATTATTGGTCGATCTCTTAGTTTCTAAGTTAAAAAACCTTATGCTTTCTATTAAATCACCAACGAATTCTACTCTTATCGGTTCATCATTTGATAATTCATATATATCTACTATACCACCTCTTACTGCAAATTCACCTGGCACTTCCACTTCACTACATCTTACATAACCTATACTTGCTAATTTATTTATAAATTCTTCAAATCCAATTTCCTGATTTACTTTGACGTTAATAGTTTTTTCTAATATATCATTTAAACTTGGCAACTTCTCAAGGCAGGCAGAAATAGTTGTTACAACTGTGATTTTTTCTTTGCTCAAAAGTTTTTTCAAAACTATAGTTCTGTCTTTCAATAGCTTCTCATCATCTACACTTGCTGAAGCAAATAGCAAATCCTTTTCCCCGAAATAGTAAATATTATTTTCATAAAATTTGCCATCTTCATAAAATAAAATAGCACTCCTCTCATCAGGGAGTACTACTAACTTCTGTCTATCGCCAAAAGTAGCGATAAAATTAACCTTTGCATTGTCGCAAATATTGCGCACTAAAACTGACCTCGGATTTTCTCCAAGGCACTTTTTCAATTTCAAGTAATCTCGGTTTGAATTTATATTATAAAACATTTAACAATTTTATGGGCTCGTTAACTTGCCCTACTATGCTGCATTAAAATCATTCATAGTTTTATCAATGCCATTTTTAATTACACTTATCACTGCGTCTACAGCTCTATCAATATTCTTTTTCTGTTCTTTTAATTCATCAGGGCTATACTTCATGAGCACAAAATCTATCTGACTAATAAATGGCTTATCATCTTTAATTCCTATACGAACTTTTATAAACTTTTCTGTGCCAAGATTTGCAATTATAGATTTTATTCCATTATGTCCCGCAGCCGAACCTTCTTTTGTAACTCTAATCCTTCCAATCGGCAATGCAAGTTCATCATATATGACTATAATATCAGAATAATTTATTTTATAAAAATCTGCAAGTGGCCTTATGAACTCACCACTATTATTCATATATGTCATTGGTTTTGCAATTATTACATCTTCGTTCTCGATTTTCGTCTTTGTAAAAATTCCATTGAACTTATCTTTATCGAGTGATATATTCCCAAGTCTATGTAATAATTCATCTACAGCAAGGAAACCAGTATTATGTCTGGTAAAAGCATATTTTATTTCTGGATTTCCAAGTCCTACAATTAATTTCATAAAGTCTATTTTAGTTTATTTTCTCAGAACTTGCAAGAGTATTTAATGCTGCCTCTACTTGTTCCATAGTGAACACATAGCCATTATCACCTATATAGCAAGTACTACTTTTATCCTGCAATTCTTGAATTTTCTCTTTTATTGTTTCCTTCTTCCAGTACCTCTTAACCTGCTCGTAGCTTGTAACTCCTGGAACAACAATCAGTTGAAGCTGTCCATTTTTATCTATAGAATAATCAAATACAGCCTCTACAAGCATCATGTCCCTCATTGTCCCACCATATATAAAATTTCCTAGACTATATACTATAGGCACATTTTTATAGTATTCTATCTCCTGAGTTACATGTGGATGAGTGCCAATCACCAAATCAGCACCAACATCAATTAACCTTCTACCTATATTCTTTTGCCAATCATTAGAAACTGTATCAAGTTCTCTACCCCAATGCATATATACTATCACTTTATCAACAAATGGCCTTACATTCCTTAACTCATTACAGAGTTCCTTTAGATTATATCCATCAAATATTCCAGCCCTGTCATCGCCTGCCTTCCAACTATCAGAAGGTAAGACAGCAGATGCAGCTATCAACGCATATCTCTTTCCATCGATTTCTTTTATAAAACAAGTTCTCGCTTCTTCAATATTCTTCCCTGCACCTATATGCGAAATTTCATTATTATCTAGTTCTTTAATAGTATTTAACATTGCATCTGTGCCATAATCTAATATATGATTATTAGCTAAAGTTAATAAATTAATACCTGTTTCCGTTAATGCTTTGACATATTTAGTAGGAAGTGCAAATGTAAATGTTTTATCAGCTACATTTTCTTCATCATCAGTTATAGAACATTCAAGATTTCCAATATTAAAATCACTACCATCAAGTATTTTTTTGAATCCACTATCAATGATTCCATCTATACCTTTTTCATCATATGCAGCCCTTGGCCTTCTTGATAAAAAAATATCTCCTACAAAACAAAATGTATCTTTCTTTTCTCTAGTATCGATTTTTACGAAATCGTCTTTCGCTTTATATTTTTCTTCTGGTGTTAATATTTTTGCATCAGTTGTTTCAGTATCACTCTCTATATCATCAGTTGTTATTTCATCAATCAGTAAATCCTCTTTTTTAAAATCATTTTTAACTCCAACTTCATCTAATACAACATTTTGATTATCATTTTTTGATAAAGTCACTAGTTCTTTATGATTTGAATCTAATTTTATACTATTTGTATCATAAATCCCATATAGTACATAAATCATAGTCGCAACAAAAAACAAAAGTATGACTGACAAAACTATTATAACTTTTCTTAACATGTGATTCATTTACAAATTATCTATATTGCAAATCTTATTTTGTAAATAATAATCCAAAATTGTCATTGCAACCATTGACTCTACTACCACTACCACTCTATCAACTATACAAATATCATTTCTACCTTTTAATTCTACTTCAGTCTCATTTCCATTTATATCAATAGTCTTTTGTTTTTTCGCAATAGTCGGAGTTGGTTTTATAGCTACCCTAACTACTATATCATTTCCATTACTTATACCACCTAATATACCACCAGCGTTGTTAGTTAAAAACTTTTCACTGCTTGACATCTGATCATTATTCTCTGAACCTGTCATGGTGGTTACATCAAATCCGGCACCAATTTCTACGCCTTTCACTGCTCCTATAGACATACATGCTTTAGCAAGTTCTGCATCGAGTTTATCAAATACTGGCTCTCCAAGTCCTGCAGGGCATCCTTTCACTACGCACTCAACTATACCACCAATCGAATCATTTACATTGTCAAAATCAACATCGCCATTCTCATTTGCCAATTTTGACAAGTCATAACTTCCACGAGCAGATACAATTATATTTTTCTCTTTCAAAACTTTCATAGCAATGGCACCACCTATAACTCTTCCAATAGTTTCTCTGCCAGATGATCTACCGCCACTTCTATAATCCCTTATGCCATATTTCTTTTCATAAGTATAATCTGCATGACCTGGTCTAAAAATATTTTGAAGTACATTGTATTCAGATGTCCCTATATCTTCATTTTGTATCATGGCACAAATTGGAGTACCAAGTGTCTTCCCATTAAACACACCAGACAATATTGTAACATTATCCTTTTCCATTCTTGGAGTAGATAGGTCTGAAGCATTAGGTCTTCTCCTATTTAATTGCAACTGAATATCTTCTTCACTGAGCGATAAATTGCTTGGGCAACCATCAACAATGGCACCAAGTGCTTTCCCATGTGATTCTCCAAATGTTGTTACTCTAAAGATTTTTCCAAAAGTATTTCCTGACATTACATCTCCTTCGTATTGAATGGTTATACAAGCTCTCCGTATGGGCGAGCTATGCGAGCCCTCCGTATAAATGAATTATACGAGCCCTAATCTATATATAATACTTGACTTCCATTATTAAAATAATTCTTTAGTATCTCTTTGCTAATTATAACTTTCCCTTTAGTTAAATTAGTTATCTCCCTAGCAAACTTTTCAAAAACACTTTCGCGAACCAAGCATTTTAATTTTACTACATCTTCAAACACTTTATCAAGTGAATGAATAAATATTTCTGACTGGTTTATATTTGATATAACATTTTCTATCTTGCCATAATCATCATAACTTATATCAAAAGATACCATATAAGCACTTTTTATCTCTGCTACTTTTGCTTTTTCTATAGTTTGTTTCAAACTATCACTATAGCAACGCACCAGCCCACCAGTGCCAAGTAAGGTTCCTCCAAAATATCTAGTGACAATGGCTATACAATTCGTCAAATCATTGCCTTTCAATATATCAAGCATAGGATGTCCAGCTGTGCCCTGCGGTTCTCCATCATCACTTGATTTTACCGTGTCACCTTTTAGTCCTAAAATATACGCGAAACAATTATGTTTTGCATCATAATGTTCTTTTCGTATCTTGTTTAATTTTTCTTCTACCTCATTTACATTTGCCACATAAAATACATTCGCTATGAAGCGTGATTTCTTCTCTACTACTTCTGCTGTTGTTGGTTCTAAAATTACTTTCATACTTTCTTTTGCGATGACAATTTTGATACTAAAGCACCAATTTCATATAATAGGTATAATGGTATACTCAATAATATTTGAGACATAGCATCTGGCGGTGTCAGAATTGCCGATATAGTCACTATAAAAAGTAAAACATATTTTCTAAATGATTTTAATATTTCATAACTAACTATTCCATGTTTAGAAAGCATATATATAATTGCTGGGAGTTCAAATGCAATTCCAAACGGAATCAAAAAGGAAAATAGAAATTTCACATACTTATATCATTTTGAAAATAATATTGCAATTGCACCTAAGACTCCTCTATGCCGAGTATTTCATCAGATGCGCCTACATCAATTTCGTCAAAACTTTTAAGTTTGCTTGTAATCATTTGATTTCTTTTCGCAAGTTGGTCAGTTGAACGAGTTGCACTCTCAAGGCTCTTCTTTGTCTTGTCTATTTCTTCTCCGAACCTACTATATTGAACTTTTATTGCCTGCAAAATTCTTGCGATCTCTTTACTATTCTTATTGACTTGCAAGAATTTAAAGCCAATGCTGAAGCTATTAATTAATGCTGTAATAGTCGTAGGTCCCGCAAGTAATATATTGTAATCTTTTTGACACACATCTGCTAAATCCTTAATCCTTAAACACTCAGCATAAAGCCCTTCCGTTGGTAAAAACATGATTGCAAATTCTGTCGTGATAGGTGGCTCAATATATTTTTCAGAAATGCTTTTTGCCTGTTTTATGACTTCATCTTTCAAATTCTTAAGTGCTACATTTAAAGCAATCTCATCTCTACTTTCAGATGCTTCAATCACATCATTGTATCTATCATTTGGGAATTTCGCATCGATTGGAAGGTAAATATATCCATCATCATCCTTATTCGGTATCTTGATTGCAAAATCGATTTTTTTCTCATCATTATTTTTAAGTCTAAATTGCTTCTCGTACATATTTTGCGTCATTATATTTTCTAAAATATTTTCAAGTTGCTTTTCACCAAATACTCCACGAGTCTTCACATTTGACAGAGATTTCTGTAAATCAGAAATTGTGCCGGACATATTAAGCAACTTTCCATTTGTAACTTGCAAATTTTGTAATTGTTCTGCAATGCTCTTAAAACTGCTGTCAAGTCTATCATTAAGAGATTTATCTAATTTATCATTTATGTTCTTTTCTATAAGATTTAACTTTTGTTCATTCGCCGTCCTAATCTCATTTAATTTTTTCTCATTGGTATCATTTAATTTATCTATAGAGGTTTGAACATTTCTATTGAATGTATCGGAATTATTTTGATTTTGATTCATAATTTTAATAAAACTATCATGCGAATCTTTAATTACATTCTTTTCAAGATCCTTTATCACAGATAACAAATACCTTGATTCATCCTTTTTCTTTCCATTATTAACCAATACGGTAATAGTCAATACCAATATTGCAATCAATACAACAATTAGTACTGCTACAATAATTATAAATTGGTTTGAAGTTAAATTAATATTCTCCATATCCTGCTCCTATTTTATGCTATTTTTATAGTGCCCTCTTGTAAATGATTCAGGGCACTTCATTGATAGAATGTCTTTTACTTCCTTTTCATTCTCAAAACTAAAATCAATTCGAAATGTGTGATCATTTGTATTTACATCTACTATCTTTAAATTAGAAATCTCTTCTATCTTATCAAGTAAAAATAATGGGTCAGTATTAAAAATTTTATTATAACAGTATTTGCAGTAAGTCTTATAATAAAGTTTCTTGCCTTTCCTATCAATTATATATGAAGAGAAATCTTGAGCTTTGTTGAAATTAAATCTATATTTACAAGTGGGCTCGAATAGCTCGCCCCTACGTTGCGGGCGGACAGTATCCGTACCTACGACTTGCCGATGGATAGTACCTACCTCTGCGATGTTCTTATTAACTACTGAGGTATTTTTGCGAAGACAATTTGCTGAAACCATTGTGTCTATATAACTATATAATATCATTGTATCATATCCGACTTCTTCTAATTCATAAGTATTTAATTCTACTGGAGCTGTAAAGAGAAGTGGATTAATCTTTGCGTTTTCTCTTTTAACATTATATAACTTTTGATATACCTTTTTTGTCTCATCATTATAGCAATTCATAGTATAGTTCAATTCAACTTTTAGATTAGAATTTGCCGCTTTATTGATTTTTCTTAACATATATGCAAATGAGTCAAGATTTTGAATTATAATTCCATCTAAGTTTTTAATCTCAAATATTATATCTGTGCTTAGTCGCAAACTTGCCGGCTTCATATTCTCTTCGTAACGAGAAATTCTCTCCATTAATACCCATGCTAACTTATTACTCTTTTTAATTTTATTTACAAATTTTGGCAAATCGGTTTCAGCGAAACTATCGCGTGATAAAATAATTTCACTAACATTCTTTGCTAATAAAACTATATCTAATTGTTTTAAATTTTCAACTTTGACTTTAAACATCTTTAACATTAAACTTTCAAATACATTTAATCTACCCATGCTATTTCTTTTTAGATACTCACTTTGGCTATTTCCGTTCATATCTTTGAATCATATCGGCGCTATTGTGCTTATCATAGTAGTTGGTAAATCCACCCTTATCATATAATTCCAATAAATACTGCTCATCTTTTTTGATATCGGGCTTACTATGTTCTCCACTACATATTAAATCTAAATATTTACGATACGTTTTCGTGACGCCTTCAACATAGTCTGTCTGTCTCATTCTACCTTCTATCTTAAATGATGTGACTCCTGCATCTACCAATGCATTTAACGAATTGATGGCACACATGTCTTTCATTGAGAGAATATATGGTGCATGCTCATGGTGTGTTGTTTTAAGACCGTCCCTTTTATTGAAATAATTATCTCCGTCCCTTTTATTCTTATTCTTATCATATGGCAAACGGCATGGTCCTTTACAACGACCACGATTTCCAGACTCGCCACCTATAAAACTTGACATGAGACATGCACCACTATAACAATAACACATAGATCCATGAACAAATGCCTCTAGCTTTGCGTCATCACCAATCTCTTTTTTTATTGCTTTAATCTCTTTTACACTCAACTCTCTAGAAAGCACGAATTGATTAAAGCCTATAGTCTTCAACAAATTGATTGCCTTACTTGAAGTTATAGTCATCTGAGTAGATGCATGGAGTTCAACTTGTGAATACTTTTCTTTTAGCATCATTGCCACACCTATGTCTTGCACTATAAAAGCATCTACACCTGCCTTAACAATATCATCCAAAAATAAAAAAATCTCTTTAAGTTCTCTTTGCTTAAAGAGTGTATTCACTGTCAAATAAAACTTTTTATTATTCTCCTTGGTAAGTCTAATCGCGTCAATTACAGAGTTTTCCTCAACTGACTTCGCATAAGCTCTAGCACCATACCTTGCTCCACCCATATAAATAGCATCTGCGCCAGCTTTAATTGCAGCTTTTGCACATTCCAAGCTTCCTGCTGGAGATAGTAATTCTATATTATTATAATCATTGTTATTCATACTGTTATCCCAAATAGGAAGTTTGAAATGGTATATCAAGATGCTTATATGCAAGTTCAGTTGCTACCCTACCTTGCTTAGTTCTCTTTATTAACCCTTTCATTATCAAAAATGGCTCATACACTTCCTCTATAGTCCCAGCATCTTCACCTAAAGTTACAGCAAGTGTCTCTATCCCCACGCCCTTACCATTTGAATTATTAATTAATACTTGCAAATATTTTCTATCATTTTCATCAAGCCCAAGTTTATCTATATCAAGTACATCCAAAGTTTCATCCGCAACTTTTTTTGTTATCACACCATCATATTTTACTTCAGCAAAATCTCTTATTCTCTTTACAAGGCGGTTTGCAATTCTTGGAGTTCCACGAGAACGCATTCCGATCTCTTTAGCGCCAGCCTTATCAATTTTTACATCCAAAACCTTTGCAGTACGATTTGCTATTTGCTCAAGTTCATTATCTTCATAATATTCAAGTTTTGATATGATGCCAAATCTATCTCGAAGTGGTGCAGATAAAAGTCCTGGCATAGTAGTTGCACCTACAAGTGTAAATTTAGGTAATTCTAGTCTCACAGAGTGAGCAGTACCTTCGCTGCCAAGAACTATATCTATATAATAATCTTCCATCGCAGAATACAACACTTCTTCAACTGCAGAATTGATTCTATGAATCTCATCAATAAACAATACATCTCCTTCTTCCAAATTAGAAAGTATAGATGCTATGTCTGCAGGTTTTTCAAATGTAGGGCCGCTTGCTGTCTTTATATTTACGCCAAGCTCATGCGCAATAATAAATGCAAGTGTTGTCTTTCCAAGTCCAGGTGGTCCATAGAATAAGCAGTGGTCAAGTTGATCTTTTCTCTTCTTTGCAGCATCAATATAAATCTTAAGTTGGCTTTTTAATTTTTCTTGACCAACATATTCATTCAAAGTATAAGGACGAAGTTTTATATCATCCTTTCTATCATCTGCTGTGCTATTTAAATTTAAAATTTTTTTCTTCATTATGATTTATATTTAAGGGCAAGTTTTAGCAAATCACTTACTGATTCTTCCCCTGTGATTTCAAGTTTTGATATTATTTCTCTTGCCTTATTTTCTTTGAAGCCAAGTTTAATCATGGCCTCCGCAACTTCATCCTTCACAGCACTTACTTTTCCGCTTACAACATTATTTTGCTTAATAATATCAAGTTTATCTTCAAAATTCATTTTGCGTATCTTATCACCAAGTTCTATACATATCTTACTTGCTGTCTTAGCCCCTATGCCTTGCACGGATGCTATCAGTTTACTATCTTCACTGGCTATTGCTTTCATAAGAGTAGAGAAACCTAAAGTTGATATTATATTAAGTGCACCCTTTGGTCCTACACCATTTACAGTGAGAAGTCTTAAAAACATTTCTCTATCTTCTCTTGTCAAAAAACCATATAGGCTTAACTCGTCTTCTTTTACATTCATATATGTAAATACTTTGATGTCACTATCTATCTCTGGCAAATTCACAAAATTGGAACGAGGAAAATATATGCCGAAACCCACTCCTGAAGTTTCAACAACAATCATGTCTTGTAATACTTCCTTCAATTTTCCATTTACAAAATTAATCATTTTTTAATTTCGATTCTCTAAAGTTTGTTCCAGCGTACTTATTAGTTACAAAACCATTTTGATCCATCTTATTAGTTACTTTTGCATTTGCTATAGTCTCTCGCATTATCTCAAGTTTGGCGTCTGTATTATCTGCCTGAGAAACTATGTATGCCTCCATAAGCATAGGTAATTTTGGTGATCCAAATTCTATAGAACCATGATGAGACAATATGCAGTGTAGCAATTCAGATGTTTCTATTTTTGAAAATCCACCCAACTCATTAATTTTTTGATGAACCATGTCATAACCAAGTACTATATGTCCCATAAGCAAACCTTCATCCGTATAATCATTTACAGGATATGGTGCTATCTCATTTACTTTTGCTATATCATGTAATAATGACGCTGTGATAACTAAATCCAAATTAATATCATCATAATTGCTTGTCATAAGTTTGGCAAGTCTAGTAGTTGACAATGTATGCTCCACCAATCCACTGACAAATGAATGATGCACAGTTTTGGCACCTTGATGATTCAAAAATTTTTCTCTAAAATCTTTATCATCTATAAAAAATGCTTTCAAAAGTTTATTGTAATTAACATTCTTTACCTCGGCTATAAAACTATCAAGTTCCTTAGCCATATCTTTTTTGTCATACTTTGAAGTGGCAAAATAATTTTCACTATTAAATTCATCCTTGTCTGCCACTCTAAGCCTAAGAATTTTAGCTTGAAGTTGGTTATTATATGAAATCACGTCTCCTTCTACATATACAAAGTCTCCAGCCTTAAACTCTTCTATGCCAGGAGCACTTGTGTCCCATATCTTTCCATCAATAATTCCAGTTTTGTCTGATAACTGAACATTAAAATATTCTTTTCCAGTCTTAGCAGTAGCCTGCGATTTTGTTTTTACATGATAAATACATTTTAATTCATCACCATCTTTTAGTTTGTTAATAAATTGCATTTTAATCCTTCCTTAATTAAGGGCGGATATAATCCGCCCCAAATTTATAACTAATAATATTTAACCAATACTAATTTCCTATCGGAGAAATGCTTTGATCCCTCTCTATATAATGTCTTGATATATAACCCTCTTTGCCATCATATAATACTATAGCCCAATCATTATTATAGAATGATTTAACCTGTACCTTTTCACCCTTATTGAGTATACCAAGAACCTTAGAACCCTCTGTAGTAGCTGCATTTCTTACTCTTATCTGATTGCCAGTCACATTATAAAATCCTGCCTCAGGTGGTGCTGGTGGTTCAGTTGGTTCAGTTGGTTCTGTCTCAATAGGCTCTGTCTCTATAGGTTCAAATACTGGTGTCTCAATTGGCATTGGTATTGTCTCTTTCGTAGTTCCACTAAAGAATACCTTTTTTGCTGCAAATACTACAACTACTATAAATAGTATAGGTATGATTATTGCGAGAAGTTTAATCTTTTTTCTTCCTACCTTAGTTCTCTCTTTTTCAAGCATTTGTGCTCTCATTCTTTCTTTCTTTCTAAAGTCTTCATCGTCGTTCGCTCTCTGCATAAATGCTGGAGTGGAACCCTCTACCGTCATATCTTTACTGAAATCACCAGGATAAGGTTCTTCTTCATCCTCATCATATTCAAACACCTTACCATCATTCTTATCATTTGCATTAAAGTCTGCCTTCCCTTCAAGATTTTCAGACATAGAAGGACTGATGTCATCATTCTTAAAGATCACATCAAGTTCATTTGTAAGAACTTGCAAAGCCTGCTCAGCATGTTCTTTTGGTATGTCTACACCATTATGCGCCTGCACTCCACTAATTATTAAAGTTTCAAAATTGTGAGCTGTGTCTTCAGCAAGGATGCCATTTGACTTTAGTGTCTTCAAATCTTCTTCATATCCTTTAGATACTATAAGTGCCTCATCAGTCAAGTGTTCAATCACATCCATAGTAATCTGAGCCATGAGCATCATAGCTTCATTATACTTATTTAATATCAAGTGCTCTCTTGCTTCACCAAGCGCATCTTGAATTCTTTGCTTATTAGCCATCCATGCCTCCTTAATCATTTAAAACAACTTATTACTTATTGAGCATCATTGAAAGAATTACATCATCAACATCTGATGAACATTTTACTGATACATCTGCAACGTTGTTAATTGTATTCTCAACATTTTCACATACTATACCATCATCTTTACTCACTCTCTTTCCTTCAAGTGCAAAGTTCATCGATAATATAGCTGTCTGCAAACCTGCATATATTTTAAGTGAACAGTCTGGTTTAGCACCATCACATATCATACCAGTGAGTGTTCCTATCATATTTTGAATTACAAATGATATTTCTTTAGCTCGTCCACCATGTAAATATGTAATGCCACATCCTGCACCAATTGATGCTATCATAGCACCACAGAATGCTGACAACACTCCAAATTTACTTTTAATATATATTGATATTAAGTTCGCTATTGCTTGTGCCTTATATTTCATTTCTTCACTCACGCCCATATCCATCGCATATGAAAGAACTGGCACATTAATAGTGATACCTTGATTACCACTTCCACTATTTGCTACTACTGCAAGTGGTGCGCCTGCCATACGAGCATCTGCTGCACCTGTAGCTTTCATTATGGCACGCAAACTCTTTGACTCCACCAAATTTCTTGCATCCATAAACTCTTTTAAATTTTTTCCAACACCAAGACCATAATCATTTTTTAATCCTTCTTCACTTATAGCAAAATTTATTACTTCCGCTTTCTTTAATATATCTATGTCATCTTTTGTCACATCAAGATACTTATCACAGAACTCAACTATATCTTCTACACTAAGAATCTCTCCAATCTCTTTTGGTGATATATGTTCCTCTCCACTTTGTGACTTGCCTTTTCCTTCATTACTAAATACAGATTTTCCATCTACTTCTATATTAACAATGTTAGTATGATCGTCTGCTATTGTGCAACTTGCCTTATGTGATTTACCAGTAATCACTACTTTTATATATAAGAGCTGTGGTTCTCTTGACACGATGACTTTTATTTTTCCCGCTTTTATCATTTTTTCAGCGGCGTCATAATCTTCTGTTCTTACATCATTATTTACATTTAATACATTTTCAGGATTACCATGTATAGCACCTATACCTGCTGCATAATTTACTCCTACTTTATTTGTATTTGGTAGTCCCGCAGACATTGCATTTTTTAAAATATTTTTACTTGCATCAACTTCAATACTTTCTATAGTATCTCCAAGTTTTTTTAATTCACCTGCCGCTACACTCGCACAATACGATATCGCCGCAGGCTCCGTACATCCAGTTGCTACATACATATTTTCGCGTAAAATTCTAAGAATTTTCGCTTTTTTTTCTACAATGTTCTGTTCATTAATCATCACCATATCCTCCACAATTGTTAATTTTTTATTAAACCACTGCTATACATTATACCACAATTTTACCACATTTCAAATATTGAAATATTTAAAAATTATTCTATAATTAACAATATGAGAAATATTTTAAGGTTAAAAACAAGCATATTGGCACTTTCTGTCATTTTATGCAGTACATCCGCTTATGCAGATGCCGCCATAGTCTACGCACCTACAAAAGCGCCACAACTTCCTGCTAGTGAAACTGTAGCAGCAGAACAGTATAATTATAACGATGACAAAAACGCCGAAGTTGCAAGTATCTATGAGTATAATTCAGGTACCATAGATTATATTACAGTCTACAATATAGTAGAGGAAAATGGCAGTTATTATTGTTATGAAAATGGAGCATTGGTAAGAGATGGCTGGAGGATGATAGATAAAAGGTCATATGCCCAAGTTGCCCCCGTTGATAATTATAATGCAAGCTATATCTGGGCATATTTTACCTCAAATGGTAAGGCTCTAAAGGCATCAAGTGGAAAAATCAAAAAAGCTAAATTTGGCAGCTACACTTATGCTTTTAATGAGTATGGACAATTATTAACTGGATTTTTTAATGAAGAAGGAGAAATGTGGAACGAGGATGAGGCCGAAGACCCATTTGACTTATTAAATAATAGTACTAACTTATATCATTCAAATGAATTATACGGCAACCTTACAGCTGGCTGGTACAAATTAAAAAATCTTACATCAAGATACCCAAATAAAAACAGCATCTGGTTATACTTTAATCCTTCAAGTTACAAACTCACTCGTTCAACAAGCAATAATTATAAAAGCGCTAAAATAGATGGAAAAACCTATGCCTTTGATGACAATGGCGTTATGCTTGTAGGTTTTGAAGCCTCTCAACACAATGACGAGCATGGAGGTAGTAAAAAAAGTGTTTACTTTGCTGCCGATGGTTCAGAAGTAGTAAATGGTTTCTTAAATGTTGATTTATCAGATGACTTAAGTTCTGAAATTTATGAAGAATATAATGACACTGATGAAGATATAACTATATACCTTAGCAAAAGTGGTAAGGTATATTCTAATCAGATAGCAAGAATTGGTTCATACCATTATGGTTTTGACAATAATGGAGTTCTTATAAAAGGATTGTCAGTATGGAATAATGGAAATTATAAATCAAGCATCAACACTGAAGACACCGATGGAAAAGCATTTATGAATAGCGGACGATACATTGATAAGTATGGTGGTGTAAATACATTAGCTAGTACTGACGAGATTCACTACTTTAACCCAAAAAGCGGTAAAAAAGTTACTAGCTACGCCGATATAGATTTTAGTGATGGGGTATACAAGTATGGCGCAAGCAATAGTGGTGCATATGAAGGCGAGCATTCATCAAAATACTATGTGCATGGTCTTTTAGTAAGACCACTTGATAATGTAAAATATGGTGTATATATTCTCTCTCCTACAAAATCAGACTATACTATGGCAGAACTATGTAGCGTAAATAATATTGTAGTAGATAGAAACGGAAATGTACAAAGAAGTTCTGCTCAGATTAGAGATGAGGATGACAATTACTGGTTATTATCAAATTCTTCACTTGTCAATGTGTACTCAACTGCCATAAGAGGCAGTGCATATTTCAAAGGTTCAAGTAGAAGTGGGTCGGAAACTTGGTATGAATTTGGTGCGATGGACTCTTCTGGAAGAACCTGCGTAACTGAAGTCACGCCAAATGGCACAAGGCTTCCAAGTGGTGCTATAAGTTTCTATCAAGTAAAACTACCACACGATGCAGCAATTAATTTCACTATAAGATAAATAAAAAAGGGGCTCTAGACCCCTTTTTTATTTCTTCAAATCTGCTCTTATTCTTTTTCAAATTTTGGATTTGGGAAGAAAGACAACTCTTTATCAGAATTAACTACCCCTTTCGTCTTGCTAAGGCATGTGATGTTCATATCCTTATCTACTGATATTTCATATACCACATCATAGGCAGTTTCTCCACCTTCCCATGGTCTCTTATATGTAAGTACTAAATTTGCGCTTCCCTCTTTTGTTCCCTTAAAATAGAGTACTCTTATGCCACCAGCGCCAACCATGTTTGCATCATTGGCATCTCTGTAATCTTCCCTATCAAGGAAAAGTTCAGCATCTCCAGTAGTCTCATACACCCAATCATAACCAGTACTTGGATTTGATTCAAGTTCAAGAACCATCACCTTACCCTTTCCCAAGTTCTTACTTGATGATGAACCACCACATGCAAATAATAAAGTTGAAACTGAAAACAATAAACATACTGCTAAAATAATCTTTTTCATATAATAACTCCTCTTAATACTTATTTATATTAAAGTACTATAATTATAGCACATTTTTAATTTTAATAAAACAATAATAACTACTCTTCCATTTTCTTAAGTTTAAATATAAAGTCACTGTTTGATTCTGTCTGGTCAAATAAGTTTAAAATCTTTTCTATAGAATCTTCTTTCTTTTGATCATTGACTAGTTTATGAACATAATTTGCAGCCTCAAGTTCGTTTGGTTTTAGCAATAAATCATCTTTTCTTGTTCCGCTCTTCTGAATATCTATAGCTGGGAATATTCTTCTCTCCTGTAGTTTTCTATCAAGTACAAGTTCCATATTGCCAGTGCCTTTAAACTCTTCATATATTACATCATCCATTCTTGAGCCAGTGTCTACAAGTGCTGTGGCAAGTATAGTTAGTGAACCA
>OMRR01000089.1 GCA_900313535.1 uncultured Eubacteriales bacterium | reverse complement strand
ATCTTTCTTGCTCTCTCGTATCCAAGAAGAGTAGGATTACATTTAATAAATGTGTTAAGACCTTTTTCTTCCATAAGATACATAGCTATTCTCTCTATCTCTGCAGGAGGGCATCCATGAAGAGTAGACTCTGTAGCAGAAGTACAAACTCTACTTGGAATCTTATCAACATCTTCAGCTTTAAAATTCTTAAACTCACCTGCATGTGCTTTAAGATATTCTTTACACTCGTTGAATATAGGATGCTTAGTGGCATCTTTCATACACTCGATAAATGTATCAGTATCTTTTTTCTTTATATCATCAAGGTTATAACCAACAGACATGTTGAATACAAAACCATCACTTGCACCTAGACCATACTCTTTTGAAATGAAATGTAAAAGTACCCATGCCTTAATGTATTCTTGTATAGCTTCATCCATGAAGAGTTCAGTAGACCATTCGCAGTTATAACACTCGTCTTCTGCTTTTATACATGGTTTGTTTACACATTTTGCTAAAGCATCACCATTCATTTCTTGAACAGTTTTTAACTCAAAGAATCTCGCACCAGCGACATATGATGCCACTATATTTTGAGCAAGTTGAGAATTTGGGCCAGCAGCAGGGCCTATTGGTGTCTCCACATGCTCCTTATAAATGTTGAAACCTTTCTTTGTATCAGCCTTATAGTATTTCTTTACACCAAAAATAGATTTTCGAGTATTATTCTCATCAATAATCCACTCAATCAAATTTTTAAATGGCATAATTTTCATACGGTCGCTCATAACTTTACCCTCCAATTATATTATACTTAAAACTATATTTGTAAAAACAAGTTAATTATTTTTATCTAAATAATCAAATAGATTGATTGTCCCTGTTTCCTCTTTGATATTCATAACTGGCACATACTCAACAATTTTAGTATTTCCATCTGATTTGTTGACATAAAAGTATGTAAAAGAGCCTGTATAACTTCTAAATGTAACCTGGTATTCCGTATCAGTTTCTTCACCCATCTCAACATACATTATATCAGGTTTATCTTTTGCAATATCCCAATCAAAATTTTTGTGACAGTAATTATTTATTCCATTGTAAGCCATCTCTTTTGTTATTTCATTTTGTCTACTAGTGTTCGAAACATTTATTGCTTTAGATCCGTCAACACTAGTATTTACAGAATTACAACTAGACATTAGCATTGTTATAGCAAATAACAATACTATAATACTTATATTCTTTCTATTCTTCATTTAATAATCTCTCATTCCATTAAATATCATTTTTTAATTATATATTATTTTAATATGTGACCTTTAATCACTCTACCATCTTTGAATTTCACACCTTCTTTCTTTAGCAATTTTTCTTGTGCATCTTTTCCTCCAAAAGCGAAACAACCAGAACACTCACCTTTACTATTTACCACTCTATGGCAAGGGATATTTTTATTATCAGGGTTCTTATGTAAAGCATTTCCAACTGCTCTTGATGCATTAGGATAACCAATTTTTATTGCAATACCCTTATAAGTATCTACATATCCTTTTGGAATTTTTTTAACTTCTAAATATACTTTTTCTTCAAATGCTGTCATAGCTTATCTCGGGCTCGCGGTGCTTCGCCCCTACAATGCTTAATTTTTTTTATAAAGCACCTTGCTAAATAATTTGTCAATCAAAACTATTAAATATCCAAATACAACAAACACTATTAGTATAATCACAATATATTTCGCCACTCCCACAACTCCATACTTATCTAAGTCCAAAAAGAAGTATGGATAGATAAATGGATCTTTTCTACCTGGATAATATATACTTGAATCAAATCTATATATTGCTGCATGAATATATATAAATGCCGCATAAAGAAGCGGGAATATTGTTGATAAAATTGGATAGTACCATTTTACTTTTCCGTGCTCATAAAACAAAACATAATCAAATGTATACATAAGTGGTAATATAATATGTAATGTCACACTCGCAACAACAAAACTATCTTGTATATCTCTTCTTGGTGCTAAAACAAAATTATATATTATAAATGTTAGTAATATACCTAGTAATGCAATAAACTTTACAAGTGGAAATGTCGTCACGAAACTATCTCCACTCCTTTTTGCTGTATCGCGAAGTTCTAAAAACATAATTATTGCACATAAATAATTACTTAAATTTGTAAAGTGAACATAGAAATCCCACCTATAAGTCATTTCAAACAATCCAAGACTTGCCAAGATAGCTATTATTGCTATCCCTATATAAATAGATTGATAAATCAATTGTGACGTTCTACTTTTTATCACTATGATATATACTCAGCTACAGCCTTCTTAATAAATGCTGAAACTCCACTACCAGCAATTTTTTCAACTCTTGATTTTACAGTGTCAGTCTTTAAAAGTTTATTAACAATATTACCAAACATATCATCTTCAACCTTAACACCAATAGCCTTTGAAACAGTTGATTTAAGACTTCCTACAAGTTTTTGAACTGCAGTAGATGCAGGATCACTTGTTTCTTTCTTTAATCCTATTTTTCCAAGTACATCAATAATATCCTTGTTCTTTGTAGCAAGTGATATAATCTTTGTTATATCAAGTCCAGCTGATTTTGCTACATTCTTAATAGTCTTTTGCGCAGTCTTTCCAGCACTTTTTAATGTTTTGTTATTTGCAATTTTTTTAACTACTTTTTTTGCGCTATCACTACTTGCAATTTTTTTTGCTACTTCCTTTACATTTTCATTGTCCATCACACCTTGCACTTTTGAAAATAAATCTGATAATCCCATAATTCCCTCCTATATTGGGCTCGCGATGCGTCGCCCCTACATTTTATTAGTTTTTATACTATTTATTTGAATTAATTTTTGTCCAAAGTTTTTGAGTTTTCTCCGCTATATCAGCAAGAGTCTTTTGCTCGTCAAGCATAGTAAGCACTCTATCTTTCATAAGTATTTTACCATTTCCAATAGTAGTAACTACTGAGCGACCGCACATACCAAACAAAATGTTTCCATTAATATTAGTTTCATCCATAGGAGTATGTGGATAATAATCAGTAACTATTACATCTGCAGCATATCCCTCTTTTAATTTTCCAAGTGGTATGTCAAAATAACGATTAGCCATCTTTGCATTATTTTCAAATAACATCTGTGGCACTTCTGCCCAAGCTGCAGTACCAGTGCATAAATGATGTTTATGTAAAATATTTGCAACCTTATATGACTCTATCATATCATGAGTATAACCATCTGTTCCAAGTCCTGTAAGTATTCCTCTATGAACAATTTCCATAGTTGGAGGACAACCACAGGCATTACCCATATTTGATTCAGGGTTATGAACTACCATAGTGTCTGTCTCTTTAATTCTATCCATCTCATGTGAATTTACATAAATACAATGTGCAAGAAGAGACTTAGGTCCTAAAATATCAAAATCATCAAGTCTATCAACTATTCTCTTGCCATGCTTCTTTAAGCAATCATGCAAATCTTCTATGCCTTCAGCAACGTGAATATGGAATCCAACTTCTTTTGGTGTCTCACTACGAGCAAATTCAAATGTCTCATCCGACATAGTGAATTGGGCATGCATGCCACACATTGCTTTTATAAAATCATCATTATTTTTCAAAGTCTTTTTAATAAAACGAGAGTTTTCCAAAACTGATTTCTTAGATTTATCCATTCCATCTCTATCTGAAATTTCATAACAAAGAACTGAACGAACGCCTATTTCACGAGCAGCTTCTTCAATCGCATCAAGAGATCCATCTATCTCACCAAATGAAGCATGGTGGTCAAATGTGGTCGTGCAACCATTTTTAACTGATTCAATATAAGTTTGTATAGCAGAAAGTTTTGTAAATTCATTATCAAGATTTCTATCAAGAGTCCACCACATTCCATCAAGAATTGTAAAAAAATCTTTTGCCACATAACCCTTGATATTTAACCCTCTTGCAAGAGCCGAATAAATATGTTCATGCATATTGATAAATGCTGGCATAACTACTGCTCCCCTAGCATCTATCATCTCAGCATTTGCATACTTAGATTTAAGCGCATTGCTATCACCAACTTCAACTATCTTGTTGCCATCAATTGCTACTGCACCACTATTTATAAGTGGGTTCTTATCATCTCTTGTAACTACACGTCCATTAAATACTAAAATCATAACTTCCCTCCTTTGGGCTCACAATGCTCACCCCTACGATATTGTTTACAATACTCTCCATTAAAACTTTACTTACAATACTCTCCACTATAACATTACTTCAATACTTATATCTACAATTATTTTAGTTTAGTTTTTAATAGTTCTATGTCATCTTTAGTAACTCCTATAGAAAGTAAATATTCCTCGCAAAGTTTTGATAAATCAGCATTTGCTAAATTAGCAATATTAAATGCCTTTAATAATGATTTTACTATATTATTATTTTTAAGTATTTCATACTGCTCAGTATCAGGTAGCACATTGTAATAGTTATAATATGTAATCATATAGTCACTCGTAACTTCGTCAATACTAGCTCCCATTAGGCACTCAATAAGTGCACTTAGATACCCAGCTCTATCTTTTCCCTCATTGCAGTGAATTAAATATGGGGCATCATTTACTACCATAAAATGAATCGCTTCTTTAAGTCCATTTTTAAACGTGTCAGAAAAGAAATCAACATTTAGGCCTAAGGCAATCACATTTTGCTTACTATAATATGAAGTGCTATAGTTTTCTCTATTTTTCATTTCTTGTTCTGTATCTACAAGATTAACAATAGTTTTTATTCCGTGCTTTTCCGTTGCAAACATCGAATAGGTATCTCTTTTAATCAATGGATTAACTGGTGATGATGACCTATAAATCTTATTTTGACCTATACCACTAGTATTAATCATTCTAAAATTAGCATATTGCTCATCACTTAAGTTTTTGTAATCTTCTCTATT
>OMRR01000174.1 GCA_900313535.1 uncultured Eubacteriales bacterium | reverse complement strand
TGCATATTACAAAGTAAATCTAATTGTGATGTTTTGCTACCACTATCTAAATAATGCCATGTGCATCCAGTAGTAAAAAAAGTTGAATCGCATCGATCTGCAGAACTTGTAACTGACGCATTTGAACTTGCAGCATATCCAGCATCATTAAAACAACTTGATTGACTCCACACAAATGGAAATGTAGTATTATCTTTACTCATAATTGATTGATATTCAGATGGATTTGAACCATCACTTCCTGCCACATTATAATTATATTTCAAATATTGTCCGTCACCAGGTGTAGAAAACGAAGGAGCTACTGTAAGTCCCACAGGCTGATTATAAAAACCCCAATCATATAGCCAACGTCCACTAACTTTAGTTACAGTATGTGGGTTAGAAAATGTTTCATTAGTTAATACATTCATATTTGTTAGTAGGGAATCTTCATTAGGCATATACCAAATATTTGTTGCATCATCTTTTTTTAAGTTCAATACAAGTGTTGGGCAAGTTTGAGCATGTCCTGTAGCTGAAGCCCATGCTCCTACTCCTTCAGCTAAGCCATTGCTCATAGATGTTATTTCGCCAGCAAATCCCATAACTAACTCACCCATTGCCATTTCCATTATGTCCCACACTCTCCAACCATTACTACGCCACGAAAGTCTTTTTTCAGCAAGAGCAGGTGTAAACCAAACATTACTAGAACTCTCTGTTTTTGTTGTTCTATTAGTCCATTTCTTCCACTTACCATATACTTTATAATTAGGTTGCCACATTATCTCATTATAATTTGATATATATGGTTCTTTTGATGTCGTTTTAGAAACTGATATTCCAGCGAGATAACTTGCAATGGCACTATCAATTTTACTATCAATAGCTGAATTATAAGAATCAAGTTCTGATTGAAAATTATTCTTTAGGGAATCAAATTCAGCTTTTGTAATAAAAGCAGAACCATCATTATCAGAAACGACTGCGCAAAAACAATTTACTGATAAAAGTATGCTAATCACAACACATATTATCCTATTTTTTATTCTATACATTTTTATCATAATGACACCAAATCCCTTTAAATTAAGAACAATTATAATTAATCATTTATCCACATTAATTTAAGATTACTCATATTAGCATAATACCCGCCAGTTTCATTTGATGGTCTCATACGGAACCACAAACTTTGATTCTTTTCTAGTGGAACCGTAATAGCACATTTGCCAGTTTTTTTAGGATATTTATAATTTTGATATCTATAAACAGCTTTTGTCGTCGTATCAACATCAACTATTTCACTATAAGCATCATAAAAATCACTTGCAGATGTACTCTTGTCTAAAAAATTACCTTTTTTTAAATCTATATATAAGTCTTGTGAAGTTTTATAACTCGTATCATTACCAACATGTTTTATATCATAATCAAACTCTATTTGCAAAGTTCCTTTTTGATCCAAATTTAAAATGATTGGCATACCCTCACCGATCTTCAATGCATTTTTACCATTATAGAATTCATTTGTAGTTAATTCTCTTAGTTTTTTTGTTGGCCAATGTGGTATTTTCAATGTTACAGTTGCAGAAGGATTTTTATTCCAGTTACCAGCTCCGTCTTTATATATATTTATGGGACTAAATACTACTTGCCAATTTCCATTCATAGAAGCAGTAGCAAACTGTGTACTCTCCGACATATCATAACCATATCCCTCTGATTTACTAGTTAAATCCTTGGCTACATTTACATCCAAATCATAATTACTACCAAGCATCATATAACCTATCATTAACTTTTGATTATCATATGTTGCGGGGTCTAAATAATGCCATGTACATCCAGTATTAAAATAATCACTCCTAATATAATTAGTTGTATCACTTGTATTCCCAGCAGTAGTAGCTGCACCAAATTCACAAGGTAAACTTGGTTCACCTCGTCTCCAAACCCAAGGATATTGTGAATTATTTTTGTTAATTGAAGATGTATAAGTTGTAGTATCACTGCCATAAGCATCTTTGATCTCTGCTTGATACCTTAAATATTCATCTCCACTAATTGCCAGCGGTGACCATGATTTTAATGATAATTGCCTATTACCCATTTCATATATTTTTTGGCCCGATCCTGATACTATTGTATGAGGTTTTACATTAATTTCACCAGTCATTACATATATATTCATTAATGGATCATTTTTACTAACATACCAATTCTGATTACTATCCTTATGCATTTGAACGCACATCGTTGGTGGTACCTGCCTATAGCCAGAAGGTCCCCAAGCCCCATATCCGGTTGTTGCTCCATTTTCTAATCTATTAATAGTAAATCTCATGTAAAAGCCTACAACACCATATGCATGTTCCAAATAATCATATACTCTCAATTCAGTATATCTAAGTTGCCACCTTTTTTCACAAAGTGCAGGTTCAAACCATACATTACCAGAAGATGCAGTCTTTGTAGTATTATTAGTCCACTTCTTCCACTGACCATATACTTTAAAATTTGGTTGCCACATAATTCTATTATAATTACTAACAAGTGGTTCAATCTCTGTTTTTTTCGATAAATGTATACCCGCTAAGTAATTAGCAATAGCACCATCAATCTTACTATCAATAGAAATATTATATTGATCAACTTGACTAGCAAAATTATCCTTTAATGCCTCAAACTCCGCCTTTGTAACAAAGGCTGACCCATCATTATCTGAGACCACCGCCGCAAAACTATTTATACTCAACAAAAATGCAAATATAAGGCATAGTGCCTTCTTTCCCATTTTCCTTTTGTTTTTACCTATCAACATTAAGTTGTGGCTACGACCTCAGGCTCGTAAACTCACCCCTACGATATGACACCCCCTATACTTTAGAGGGTATGATCCCCACTCCCCAGGACCAACTTCCTTACAATTTGAAAAGATAGGAGGTCTGCATAGGGGGGCTCCTATAGACTTCAAAAAGTAGACATATTAAACATAAAAATAGAGGCTTGCATTATAGCAAACCCCTACTTTTAATAATTATTAATATTATTTTGTTCTAAAACCTTAAATCAGCCTTAGTTGGCAATCTTAATGACATAATAGTCATATTATTATAATTACTTACCATTAAATCTCCCATTCCTATAATATCTGTTCCAAGTAGTAAATCTAACCCTTGACTTCCAATATTTGAATCACACACTCTCACATCTTCAATCGTAACATCATTTATTATTATATTTATTACATAAACATTAACTTGAGTAATGCTTGATGGTGTACTTATAGTAACTATATCCATTGGTGCCATATTCAATGCTTTAACCAAATCTCTAGATATGCAAGAACAATTTGCTCCAGTATCAATTAATGCTTTTACTTGCTTTGATACTTTTGATGCCATAATATCAATATCTATTAAATATTTATCAACCAATGTCCCATAATTTATCTCAACACTCGTTTCTTTATTATTTTTTATCTTATACATAAATTACCTATGTTACATTATGAGAAAATAAGGTAACCATATCAGCATCCTTAGTTTTTCCACACTTATGGACAATGTAAGTTCCATCAGGCTCCTTTCCTCTTACTGATGATAAACCATCAGAAAATGTCTTATAGTTACCTAATACAGTATTATCTTTAATAACTAGATATGACTCGCCATATTTGCTAAATAACATATCATAATTATCTAAAAACCATTCATATTCCTTCTTTTGAACACTGTTAAGTTCCATATTACTTATCCCCTCACATTCTTATTATACAATAATAGTACATTTTTGACAATATTTCATATAGCCCTCCTATAATAATTGTTAATCGTAGTCTCCACAAAGCCATTTAGCTCAAGCGACATAATTGTATTTAGACATTTGTTTATAGGAATCTTTACTTTTTCAACAATTTGGTCTATATGTAATGTGCCTTCTTGCAAAGTATCATAGATTAATCTTTCAAAATAATCCAAAGTACTCACATCCTTTTCAGCCTTAGGCATAAGTCCATCCACTATAAGGCCCAAATGTTCTAAGACATCATCGGCAGACGTAAGTATATATGCCCCTTGCTTTATTAAATAGTTTGTACCTCTACTAAGTGAATCACCAACTCTTCCAGGGCAAGCAAATATAGTTTTCCCCTGTTCTAGTGCAAAATCAGCTGTTATAAGCGATCCACTCTTATCTCTAGCCTCAACTACTATCACTACATCTGAAAGTCCTGATATAATTCTATTTCTAAGTGGAAAATTATATGGTAGTGGCGGAGTACCAATCTCAACCTCTGCCAATATCCCACCACCATAATCAAGTATTCTTTCATAGACATTTGAATTATGAGTCGGAAAACAAATGTCCACACCACAACCCAAAACTGCAAATGTAGGTTTTTCCACTTCTATCGCTCCTATATGTCCTGCTGTGTCAATTCCCATAGCAAGACCAGATATCACTTGCACATCATTCATTGAAAGTATTCTTGCTACAGTCTTTGCAAGAGTAGTACCATATTCAGTACAGTTTCTCGCCCCAACTATCGCAACAGTTTTTTTATTTGAATCAGGAAGTGCACCCCTTACATAAAGTTTCTCTGGCGCATCTTTAATCCTCATTAATCTCTCAGGGTAATCACTGTCACCCTTTTTCACTATTCTATAATCTGTAAATTTCTTATTTTTCATGTTCTTCCTTTCGGCTCGCAATGCTAGCCCCTACACTCTAGTGGTATACCTTATCTTCCAGGCTCCTATAATTACACGCCTCCACAAGATGCTCAATCTTAATTGCATCTGACTTTGCAAGGTCAGCGATAGTTCGCCCTACTTTCAAAATCTTATGATAAGTCCTTGCGGAAAGTTTCTTGACATTAAAAATCTTTCTTAGGTATTCTTTCTCTTCCGTCCCAACTTCACAAAACTTTTTAATCTCTTTTGTCGTCATTTGAGAATTAAAATTAATACTCTCATAATTTTTAAATCTTTCTTTTTGTATCTCTCTACACTCTTCGACTCTCTTCCTAATAACTTCTGACTTCTCACCATCTCCACTAGAGTTCAATTCATTAAACTTTATTGGTGAACTTTCCACGCAAATATCAATTCGTTCTAAAATTGGCTTACTAATACTCTTTTGGTATCTTTCTATCGCCATCTCACTACAATTACATTTATTTCTATCAGGAAAGTGCCCACAGGGACAAAGGTTTCTCGCAACATCTACCTTGATACCATTTTTGAAACGATTTTGAAACGGAATTGAAACGAATTTGAAACGGTTTTGAAACGGAATT
>OMRR01000088.1 GCA_900313535.1 uncultured Eubacteriales bacterium | reverse complement strand
TGAAGAAAAAGTTGAACTTGATAAACTTATAAAGGAAAGAGATAAGGTAGTTGATAAAGACAATAAATTAATGGAATTAAATAGTACAACAGTTGATGACTACACTAAAGAACATAAGAAATTGTCTAAAGAGTTTGAGAAGCTGCAAAGCAATATTAGCGAGATTGAAGGTAGAATTGAGGCAAAGAGTGACAAACGAAAAGTAATAGAGATGTATGCACAAGAAATTGAAAATGCACCGAAGAAAGTAACAGAATTTGATAGTGTTCTATTTGCAATGTTGGTAGATAAGGTGGTGGTGCATAAAGATAGGAAAGAAATTAAATGGAAATGCGATATAGTGTAATGTTTAATTAGCCTTGTATTAGTCAAGAAAAAAGGTTCCAACGGTTCCCAAGGTTCCCTAAAAGTTCCCACGGTTTCATAAAGTTCCCATCTATAGTTCCCAAGTGGGAACCAGATGGGAACTTTTTTAGAAAAATGATACGATTTGAAAAAATCACATTGTATCAAAATCTACCTCGTGGGGAATACAGGTCATGATGGCTCACTTTCAACTGGCCACGCAAATAGTTGTTATGACATGCTGTCAAGACTTGAGACTATGGTGTTGATGGCAGAGAACTTACCTCTTCTCGCTATAAGGCAACAGATATCAAGTAGTATAGATGTACTAATACATCTCGCAAAGTTAAAAGATAAGAGAAGGGTAGTATATGAAATTTCAGAATTACTTTCACTCGATGGTGACAAATATAAAACAAAAAAATTATACGAGTTTGATGGAAAAAGTCTCATCAAATGTGGCACACTTGAAAATAAAAGAAAACTTGATCTCTGATTATGATACATATTATCTATCTATAGAAGACTTAATGACGAATGCTGTGCAAGTAGCTACTTATATAGTTTTGATAGCGATAGCGTTTTATAATAGTATGCTTTTACTGGTTATTACATTGCCATTATCGGTAGTAATTCCATTTTACCAAAAAACTGAATTAATAAAGAAGCGCAAAGAGAAATTGTTAAATGAGTTTAAAGATTTTCTTAGGATATTAAAATCATTTCTTGAGGCTTCGTATTCTGTAGAAAACTCTTTTGCATTATCAATTAAGGAAATGACAATGCTTAATGGAAAAGATTCTATGATGGTAAAAGAATTGAGAAGTATAGTAGCACAACTTAAACTAAATAAACCCATAGACAAAGTATTTAAAAAGTTTGCTGATAAGACACATGTTGAAGATATAATAGATTTCTCAGAAGTATTTATAATTTCGAAGTTACATGGTGGTAATATAAGTAAAATAATTAGTAATACAATAAATGTTATAAATGACAAAATTGAAGTAAAAATTGAAATAGATACAGTAACTGCATCAAAGCGATTTGAACAAAAACTTATGAACCTGTTGCCTTTTCTTATCATAATATATATGAACATCTCTTCAAGCTCATTTCTTATGCCACTCTATACAACAATCACTGGAAGATTACTTATGACGTTTGCTTTAGTTGTATATTTCATTTCTGTAAAAATATCTAAAAATATTTTAGATATAGAAGTGTAAAAAGTATCTACCATTTTCTTTGCCATGAAAATCCTATGAATCTTGAAAAAATCTTAAAAAAGCAAATATCACAGATAGTTGAAAGAATCAAAAGAATTAAGAAAAGGTCTATCTATTGTGTAGTGGTTGGCATAGTGTTTTCTTTGCTATCATTTGTGACTAATAAAAGTTCGATTTATGTAAGAGAAAATGAGATTGAGAGAGGTTCTTACGGGACACAAAAAGCTCCATATTCAATAAAAATTGATGCAGAAAATCTTGCGAAGGGTATGGAGTTTAGTGTTTCTGTATCTAGTAAAAAGTATACCAAGGACGAAGCCGACGAAGTATTTGTAAAGAAATTAGAAGAACTAAAGATCAATTTATTAAATGAGAATGAGAGTTTCGAACATATTGATTCGAAACTAAACTTTGACAGTGATCTTGGTGATGGTATAAGAGCAAATTATAGTTTTAATCCAAAAAGAATTGATGATTTATATAGTAAATATGAGAAAAAAGTACGGAGAAAGAAAAAAGCAACTGCAAGTAACATAGAAATTAATATTGCTACTTATAGTGACATGAATGATTTTAAATATTATGTTACTTATCAAGGAATTATAGATGGCAGTGGCAATGTAAAGAATGAAAACTTTAAGACCAGTGAGTTTTGTACAGGTTATATTGAGATACAACTGCAAACAGAGATAAAGGAAAAGGAAGGCAGTTATAAGTCAGAGAAATATATGCTGCCTGTGAGAGTAGTAAGTAAAAAACTTACACCTATAGAGTCATTTAGAATCGCTTTTAAGAAAGAATTTGATCAAAATGACAAAGATACAATAAATGAAAACACTATTACTCTGCCAAAGGTAGTTAATGACTTTAAGATAAAGTATAAAGATAAGCAAGATTTTAGTTTTGTCCTTCTGCCAATATTTGGCGTATTAGCTGCTATATTATTGGAGGCAAAGGATAAAGAAAAAGAAAGAGAATTAATTAAAAAGAGAATTAGATGGCTTGAAATAGACTTTTCACAAATTATTACAAAAATACTTTTATATGTAAGTAGTGGTATGACAATTAGAAACTCAATGATAAGACTTGCTGAGCAATATCAGTATACAAAAAGTAAGGCGAAAGAATATGAGCCAAGAGCTGCATATGAGGAATTAGTAATAGTAAAGAATAAGTTAAATAGTGGCTATGGTGAGATAAATGCATATGAGGAAATGGCAAAAAACATCAATATGCGAATCTATACAAGATTTTTAAACATTATTATTCAAAGCATAAAAAATGGAAACAAAGATTTGAAAAATATTTTAAATATGGAGGTGCAAGATGCATTGTATGAGAGAAAACAACATGCTAAAAAACTTGGTGAAGAAGCGGCAACGAAATTAGTGTTACCACTTATGATGATGCTTTCAATAATAATGGTAGTAATAATGGTGCCAGCATTTATGGGCATGTAAGGAGGGAAAGATGAAAGACTTAATTTTAAAGGCTAAAAATGGTTTAAGAGAGTTTGTTGAAGATGAGGATGGTGCAGGAGTTATAGAACTTGTACTTATCATAGTAGTTTTAATTGGTTTCGTATTTTTATTTAAAGATAAAATAGGTACTCTTTTAAATACTGTATTTTCAAAGATCAATAGTCAGGCAGAAAGTATATATCAGTAACAATGAAAAGACTTAAAGGAAGTATTTCTATATATTTTGTTTTTGCGATACTGCTTATCATATCTGTTATTATGTCAGTAACTGAAATGGCAAGAATTAATTGCCAAAGACTGTATCTGCAGATTGCTACGGACGCAGGGAGTGACTCAATGGCATCCCTATACAATAGAAAACTGTATGAATACTATAGTTTGTACGGAGTAGAGTATAGGACTAAGGAGATGCTTGAAAGGGAATATCTCGAATATATATATCCATATTTTATGGATGAAGATAGGTATATAAGAAATTGGTATATAGCAGATATTAATGAAGATAATATAAATATAAATTTTAGTACGCTTGTTGATGAAGAGAATTTGGAAAACGAAATAAAAAATTACATGAAGTATAAGTTGATTGGTAAAGTTATAAATTATTTTGGGAAACAGATTTTTATAGAAGATGAAAATGATTTACAAAAACTGATTGAAGAGTCTAATGAATTATTTGAAGAAAGCGAAAAGAGTAGTTTGTACGCTGAGATACATGAAAGGTATTTTAATTTTGCAAAAGACATAAAAACTTTAGAAGACTATGCCAAAAATATATCCAATTATGTAAACAGAGTAAATGCAAGTATCAATCAAATGAGGACAATACCGACATCTGGAAGCAGTACCAATGCTGAATCTGTACTTAGGAAGATCAATGATTTAAATTCAAATATTTTGAGATTAAAGGAAAATCTAAGCAATTATAAAAATAAGATATCTGAGTTTAGAATAGTAGTGAATGAAAGTTATGATAAATATGATAGAGATAGGTTAGAGGGAAGATATGAGTTTAATGACGATATTTGTACTTTCGTAGAATCGGAATTTGATCATTTTGTTTCATTTGTTGATGAAGATAGTGATATGAATAAAGCTATAGATATAGGTTTTGATAATTGTAGAGAACTATCGCTCATGGTGACGGAACATAATTCAAGTATCGAGAGAATGATCCATGAACTTAATGTAGTTGAAAGTCAAATTAGAGAAGCAAGAAGGGATAGAGATAGAGACGCAGATGAAATTAGAGAATTGAATGAAGAAAAGAGAGACATCTTAGATGAAATGTCAGATTATTTCAAAGATGTAAAAGATTCATATAAAGATGTTTTTATGGAACAAATTGACCTAGCTGTGTCGACTGGTTCACATTCTGAAGATGAAGGTATACTTAATGGATTGATTGCACTAAAGGATGGAGCACTACTTAATCTAATACTTGGTAGCGAAAAAGTGAGAAGCATTGATAGTAATGACTTATTATATAATTCATTTAATATTTTATCAAAATGTAAAAATATATCTATTGATAAAGTAATACTCACTGAATATGAACTTGATAAATTTAATTACTATAATAAAGAATTAAATGATGAGATAACAAAAAGTGATAGCAAAAAGTTAGAAGTTGAGCGATTAATTGCTGGTAGGGTATCTGATTTAGATAATGTCAAAGAAGTAATTAATAAAATATTTCTTATACGAATTGCAATGAATGTATTACATATTTATAAGAGTAGTTCCAAAAGACAGATGGCAAGAAACTTTTCAACGTTATTATTTAGTGGATTTTCTCCACTTATGGTAGAAGTGATATTTCTATTAATAATTACAGCATGGGGCACTGCACAGGCAATAATAGATATGAGAAGAATTATGAAAAACAAACGAGTAAAGTTTATGCATAACGATGAGACATTTACTATATCTGTAGAAAATATATTGAACTTCGCGAGGCAAGAAGTTTTTCCAAGTGAAGATGTGAACGATAGTGGTGATGGCGGAGTGGCATTAAATTACAAGGATTATCTTAGGTTATTACTTATAATGGCTAATCAGTCTGAGGTAGATAATAGAATGGCAAGTATTATAGAAAAAAATATTAGAGAAGTGCAGGAAGGCTTTGACTTTGAAAAATTAATATATTCTTTTACTATAAATAATAAGTTTTTATGTAGGCATTACTTTACAAATTTTACTTTTGTTGATGCAAAGGATGTACAGTTATTTAGCGAATACCTAATTAGGACAGAAGCGTATAGAAGTTTTTATGACAATAACGAATAAAAAACTTAAGGGGTCGATTACAGTTGAAGCGGCATTCTCGTTTACCATTACAGTATTTGTATTGTTCTTGATGATAGGACCATTACTCATCATAAAAACTACAAGTGATTTCATTATTGAATTAAATGAAGCGTCAAAAATAAGGTGTAACTATGAAACATTAAAATATACATCAAGTGATACGAGAATATATAGGGATATTAAAGAATATTTTGATGAACATAGTATGCCGACAGATGATGCGTCTTCTATAGAAAACATCGTAAATTATACATCAATATTATTTGACTTTAGTCGCAAATATGATGATAGCAAAAGTGAGTATAGAAATATAAACTTTGTATATGATTTAAACCCAGATACATTTGATAAAGAAAACCACACAGTAAAGTATGATTATCTAGTGAATTATTCTTTGCCATATAATATTTTAAATGTTGAAGAAGTAAATAATAGATTAGTAAATTTCCGTAGAGCATTTGTAGGGGCGGATGAAAATAGATTTGATAGTGAGTATGAAGATGGAGAATACATATATGTAGCAAATAATTATGTTAATTCTTCGGTTTATCATACGAATATTAACTGTACATATCTTGTAAAGAAAACCACAAGTTTTGAGTATAAAAATCTATCTAATTATAGAAACTATAATAACAAAAAGTACACAAAATGTGATTACTGCTTTAGAGGCATAGGGATTACCAATACAACTAAATGTTACATAACACAGTATGGTGATAAATTTCATTATAAAAGTGATTGCCCATTGATGACAGCTTATGTGACAAAAATACCTAAGGATAGCATAGATGGCTACAATTTAAGACCTTGTTTTAAATGTGCAAAAGAGGAAGAAAGGGAATGATATGAGACATATAGTATTTTTAATAGCGTATATATATTTTTTGTTTATTGATTTGAGAAAAAAGGAGATTGGCATAGTAGCACTTTCGGCATATGCTGTGTTTGCACTTATTTCTGTAGCGGCAACAAGAAGTGATATAACTGTAAGTAGATTAATAGATACAGTTTATTCTATATCATTTGGATTAGTAATTTATTTTTTATCATATTTTTCGATGGAAGGGATAGGATTGGCCGATGGACTATATTTTGTAATTAATGGGTTGTTATTGACATTAAAAGAAAACTTAATTTTGTTTTTGACGGGACTTATGGTTGCATTCGTTGTAGGGATATTTTTATATTACTTTGGCAACAATAGGGCAAAGAAGGACACGCGAATGCCATTTATGCCTTGCTTTTTGCCAGCAATTATTGGGTATATAGTATGCATAGTTTAGAAACAGGAATAGTAGTGTCAATAGCTGCATTTTTCTTTTTTAGTTTTTTGACTTTTGTATTTCTAAGAGAAACTAATATTTCTAATGAAATATTAGAGAAAAATGATAAAGAAAAATTATGCTATCAAATTGATGGTGAAGGGCAATACAGACCGGAGATATTTAACAATGTTGTAAATATAATTATAGAGGAGGGCAAATTAAATGAAGGAGAGAATGAGGAATGATTTAGAAATTATAGAAGAAAAAGGAATAAAGAATTCAAGTTTATTTATAAAAAATATAAAAGTTAATGTAGAAAGCTATGAAGCAAAGATTCTATCTGAAGACAACATTCAAAATCTAATTAAGTACCAAATTGTATATGATGGCGAGGAGAGATTACTTAAATATGATGTAAGTGAGACAATAGCATTTGATGAATATATAAAGACAAAGAAGCTGAGTAAAAGGGATTTGATAGATATATTGAGGGCCATTGATGATGTATTGTCAAGTGCGGAGAATTATTTAATTTCAGAAAATGCAATATCTTTAAACCTAAAACTATTAAGAGTGTGTAATAAAGGTAATGGCAAAGTGAAATATAAGTTTATAGGAATACCCAACCATAGCTTAAGCTTTTCATATGAATTATCAAGTTTTTTGATTAGAGTACTTCGCTTCGTGGATGTAGACGATAAGGATGCACTGACATTGGGGTATGGATTATTTGTAAGAAGCTCTAAAGATAATTATACAATGAATGATCTGATGGAACTTATAGATTTAGTGGATGATAATAGAGGGAGTAAACTTGATGTATCATTTGAGGACTTAGTTGATTATGATGAAGCAATGGCGAAAGAAATTTCGGAAGAAATAATTGAAAGTAATAGGGTTGATTTGTTTGATTATAATTGTGAAGAAGTAGATAATGATAATGAAGAAATATTGAACTTTGATGATAGCGAAAGCAAGATAGCACTAGACACAGACACTAAAAATATGTTGGAAGAGAGTATATTTAATGATTTTGATAAGGGCGATAAAAAAATAATAAAATTTAAAAAGAAAATAGTGGGAAATAAAAAGAAGAGAGCACTTGGTGGACACATAAAAGTAGGCCTATTGCTTTACTTTTTAGCTCCAATATTGGTAGTAATTTTGCCTTTAGTTTATTATTTGATGTATGGATTGGAAAAATTCGTTGAAAATATGCCATATATATTTGCTATAGTTACAGTTATGCTTTTAGCTTTATTTATATGGAAGATTGTGGAGTATAGGGTAGGTAATCATGAACAAAGTTGCTAAGGGTTTACTAGTATTTGGTTTTATGAGCATCATACTTTGCAAAACTATTTTTTCATATAGTACATCAAGTTATTACAATTTTACATCTTCTAATTCGTATGGGTATTCTGAAGTGAGAGACTATGTCAGATTCAATAGGTTGATGGATCTAACTAATGTCAATGTCAAGTTCACACAAAACAGTAGCAATTACATTTTCAAGGTTACAGCTGAAGCAAATCTTGATGCGAGTAGTGTATATGCTGGTTATGGTTCAGATGGGTTTGCAGGAAGTGTGACACCAATGCTATATTGCTTAGAGGATTTTGGCAATGAATTGATGGTAACAGAAAGTGGTAAAATGAAATTTGCTGATTACATTTCTGGAAATATATATATGACTGAAAGAGTTGGATATTCATCGCAATCTATTTATTACTTTAATACAAGTTATAGGCAAATATCAAAAGATAAAATAACAGATGTAGTAAATACTTGCACAAACAATGGTGGCAGTTTTTATTTACCAACAACATTAAGAAACGCCTTATCTTCTCAGTCATATAATTATATTAATACAAGAAATTATCCAAGCACTTATACATCTAATGGTGCATCTATAGTAAATAGTTCATATTCATATCAAGCAGGATCAACGCAGTACTTTGTTTTAAATGCAACTATAACTATAAATAAATATTATATGGATGCATATAGGTATGTATGCTTTGGGCAGGAATACGCACGTCATAGAGATGTAACAGTAAGTAACAATGAACGAGAGATAGAAGGCATATCAGTATGCACAGGCACAATTGATTTAAAAGAATATGCAAATTGCGATCATAATTGGGTGGCAGAAGTAATTGATAAAGAACATCATAGATTTTATTGTTATAAGTGTGAATTGGAAAGTGTTGAAAGTCATGATTTGATGTATGAGTACGATGGGATAAGTAACAATGTGTGCACATGTTCTTATATAGATAAAGTAAAATATTATTTTGAAATCAATGATGATGTTATTAATGATGCAGTTGAAATATGCGATTCGTATTGTGACTATGTAAAGCATAGTTTTACAAACAAAACTGGATATAAGTTTAAATGGTATGAAAAGTATAAAAAGCAAATTATAGATTATAATAATTTATCTACTGTGAGTAATGAGCTGAGAGAAGTATTTGTTGCTACTTGTTCAGAACTTGATATAGTGGCAAGTAGTAGTTCTATAATATATAGAGCTAAAACTGAGCCAATAAAATATATTATACATTATAGTAATGATAACAATAAAAATATTAAGTTAGATGGGCAGATTGATTCACAAGTAATTGACTATGATAGCAAAGTAAAATTAAATGACAATATATACTATAAAGGTTATTTGTTTGATGGCTGGTCTCTTGATAAGGATAAAAAGCTTGTAGATTTTACAGCAAATGAAGAAATACTTAATCTAACCACAGATGATATGAAAGAGTTTACATTATATCCTATCTATAAAGATTTAAACTTTAAAATTAAGTATGATGCTGGAAATGGAAAATTTTCTGACGGAAGCACAAGTAAAACTATAGCTTATAATTATTTTGATGATGGCAAATTAGAGATACCTATTGGAAATGAAATTGATAGTTATTTTAGGTACTATGTAGATAAAGATGATAATAAGTTTACCACCATTGAAGGAGTTAAAGCATATATAGAGAGCAAAGGTATAGCGGATTATCAGTTGGATTTAACTACAGTGTTTGGAAAACCTGATTATGGAAGGCCTGAAAAGTCATCAGATGGTGATGTATCGCCAGATGGAAATGGTGTAAATAAAGGTGATGGTAGTGGCATAGGTGCAGATCAAGGTACTTATGAAACTATGGATGTAAATGGTCTAATTAATGAAACTTTGCTTGATAATGAATTAAAAGTTGGCAATAAGTATGCCTATAATAAATACGGAAAGGATGCCAAGAATAAAATATATGGCATGACCAATACTACCATGGATAATAACATATCAACCATTTCTTATATTGACATTAGTGATAAAATGAGTAGTTACATGGAACAAGATGGTTTATCAGCAAGATTAAAATCTCTCATAGTGCTTTTGATGAGTAAACTTGAATATGTAGTGGCATTAATTGTTTTTTTTATTATATTTGTACTTTATGAAGTGTTTACGATAAAGCAATATGTAAGATATCATGATGAGAAAAACGCGGCAAAACATAAAGATTTTATTGAAAATGGTGCGTCAGTATGATAAAATACTTAATTGGGGAGTTTAGATAGAAAAATATGCATTCCCCTAATAATAGAAGAAGAAGGTAAATATGAAAAGATTTTTTAGTTTATTATTAGCTATTTTGTTTATCGTATCATTAGTTGCTTGTGGTAAAAAAGAGAGCACAGCAGTTGAAGGAGGAAAATCATCAGTGAATAATCCAAAGGTAGAGATTTCTATTAAAGATTTTGGCAAAATTCAAGTTGAACTTGAGCCAAGCGAAGCACCTAAAACAGTTGAAAACTTTTTAAATCTTGTTAATAAAGGATTTTATAATGGTCTTACATTCCATCGTATCATAAGTGGATTTATGATACAAGGTGGAGACCCTCTTGGAAATGGAACTGGTGGTTCAGGAGAGAGAATAGAGGGAGAATTTGCAAGTAATGGCGTGCAAAATAATTTAAAGCACACAAGAGGAGTTATATCTATGGCAAGAAGCATGGATCCAAACTCAGCAAGTTCTCAATTTTTCATCATGCATCAAGATGCACCACACCTTGATGGTGATTATGCAGCATTTGGTCATGTAATAAGTGGTATGGAAGTTGTAGATAAGATATGTAAAGATACACCTGTACAAGATGATAACGGAACTGTATCAAGAGTTGACCAACCAGTTATAGAATACATCAAAGAAATAAAATAGTTTTTGAATATAATTGCAAAAAACAGAATATATTGTTTTGATTTGTTAAAGATTATTTCAGTAATTTTTGTTTTTGCACATCACATAATGATGGATCTATACATTGTGCACCCAATGTACAATTTGAAATTCGTAGAGACATTAATGATAAGACCCAATATGAATTTCGCAATGGTAGCTTGTGGATTATTTATATTAATATCTGGTGCTACTATTTCAATTAATAAAAGGAATGAAGGAATCATAGAGTTTTATAAAAAAAGACTTTTAAGGGTTCTCATTCCTTTTTATATTGCATATATTATATATTTTATAATTAAGGTATTTACAAATCATACTATTTTTATTTTTGGTGGTGTGCCAAAATGGAGATTTATTTTTACTATATTTGGGATGGATGAATATCTTTCTGCAAATGGCATAAGAACATTTTCGCTTGGAGTGGGCGAATGGTTTCTTGGATGTATAATACTATGTTATTTGGTTTACCCATTACTGTATAAGATACATAAAAAGAACCGCTTAGTTACATTTATATTAATGACGATTTATTATGTGCTAATAAATCTAAATTACGATAAGTTTAATTTTAAAATAGTAAGTTATATGAATTTCTTATGCCAAATATATAATTTTTATCTTGGAATAGCGATAGCTGACACTGGAATGTTAAAGAAAATAAAAAAATGGTCACTTGCTGTAACCATTCCTATAATATTGTTTTTCTATTTTTGTAGCGTGAATATACCTATGCCTGATAATTTTAAAACTACAATAGTGATAGTTTCTTTGTTGATAACTTTTTATCAATTTGAAGATTTGCTTTCGAGTAGTGTGATACTTAAAAAAGTTATAATGATCTTTAATGAGATTTCGCTTGAAATATTTTTAGTTCATCATTTTATAATCTATCAAGTGGATTATATGCTTGGATATAGAAGATTAAGTGGTGTAGAGACACTGGCTGTCATAATTGGAAATTTTATACTTACTATATTATTATCAATTATTGTAAAAAAGATTTCTTCTATAATACTTGTAAAAATCAGACGCTAATTATTTTCTCTAGCTTTTTTTAATAATCCGCTTATTGATTTGTGAATGAGCGCTAAAATCAATGAAAATAATATAGCAAAAGAAGTTAGTATAGTTATAGATATAATAGAATTTTTTTGGAGTGTAAGACCAATAATTGGCGGTAAATATGGAAGTACAAAACAATTGAGTACAAATACTGATGGGACATGATAGGCGAGTATATATATACTATTTTCACCAATGATGGCAAGGTCATTTTTAATTATAGGTAACATACTTATGATGTATGAGAAAACTGAGAATATAAAGAATGCTAAAATTGCATCAATATACATTAGAAAAGCATTTTTATAATCGCGAGCATTCAAATCTATCCTTCCATTGTACATTGATGTAAAGTACCAAGCATATATAAATATAGCGAGTATAATGAATATGAGAATACTACCTATTATTTTATACGAAGTGTAATTTTTAAATTCATTAAATGCAATTGGGACATATTTGCCAAGTATTTTGCCAAAGAAAACAAAACCAAGACAAAAACCGGCTATCTCTATATTGAAAGGTAATCTTGGCATTTTATAATATCTTGCATACCTAAAAGAAAAGAACATGATTATTGAAACGAATATAAGAGTTATTAGTGCTACAAACCAATACTTTTCATTTTCGCCATACTGATTTATGCCAAATACTAAAGTTTTAATTCTATATGATAACCATTCTATGAATTCAAAAGTAAGCATGGCCACAAAATAAAAAGTAAGGAACCAAAGTGGAAGGTTTAATGCATTTACAGGATCGCCAATACCTTTAAATACAACAAATATTGCTTTAATTTTTTGATCCATGGTGGCTGTAGGAATGAAAACCAGAGTGATTGCATAGAATATAAAATATGGAATCAGTATATTTTTAAATTTTTTTACTATAATAGTACTGAGTTTTGTGTTTTCATCAACATGCGATAATATGCCACCAATAATAAGAAACGCATGCATATGAAAACTATATATGAGGGTTAAAGTCCTTGAATCATACTCAAAAAATGGAAGGTGCCCAATAACTACAAGAATTATTAAAAGCCCTTTCATAACATCAATATATAGATTTCTTGTTTTACTTTTCATAGTGGTATTATACAATATATTCAATGATTTTTGTATAGGAAAGTAACATAATCTTGATATAAAGTGAATGTTGGTTTATAATTTAATGGGTTTTCGGGGAGAGATGACAAGTGATATTTGATAAAATCAAAAAACAGAAAAACATATATCATTGCTTTTATGACAGTGAGTTTAATGCCTATGATGATGGCAAGAATTTAAGTGTTCCTCAAGAAGTAGTGTCAATGGGTCTATGTATCACAAACGATAAAGGTGTGATGATAGAAAAATTTTATTCGCTCATTAGTTTAAAAGCGGCTAAAAGGATTTCTTATCGTTGCACTGAGATAACTGGTATAAAAACAAAAGACTTAAAGGATGCAGAGGGTTTTGAAAAGGTAACAGCAAAAGTTGCTAAGTTACTTAAAAAGTATGGGATAACGAAAGTATATTGTTATGGCCTTGAAGATAAAAGAATATTGGAAAAGACTAATGAGTTATATGATAAGAAGCACAATGGACGATATATTGCAAAATTGCTTTATGATGTGCGTACTGATTTGAAGAAAAAGACAAGAGGAAAAGTATCAGAGCAAGGTTTACCATTTTTAAAAAGTGTGTGTGGATTTGAAGGCGCTGTGGCACATGATGCTTTGCAGGACGCAATTGATTTGGCTAGAATATATTACAAGATCAATACAACTGGATATGATGAGAAAATATATGAGAAATTAACAAAAGAGCGTGAAGAATTAATTAGCTATAAGAGAAATAGACGTATAAAGGAAGAAAATGCGACAGTGGTTAGCAATGAATTAGTGCGAAATAAAAATAAATTAGTTGAATATCTTGAGAAAAATAGCATTCCCCACATGGATGAAGGAGCAAAGAGAGCTTTTATTGATGATTTAAACTTATTATTTATTGGCGAGTAAAATAGGGCAAAATGCCTTATTTTTTTGATATTTTTAGCGTTGAAATGCTACATAAAATATAGTAAAATATAGGTACTTTTATTGTTTAAAAGGAGAGGGATATGTACTGCCTTAGAGTTTATAGTGATGACAAGATTAAAGAGTTTGACATCGAGCAAAATGTAAAATATTTTTTTGGCAACTACAAAAAATGTAGTTTGAAGGTTGATAATGTGCCAAAATTAAAAAAAGGCAGTAATCGTATTTTTGTCACGGAAAGTGGCTGGGTTAATGGAAGAAAAAAATTAGAATTTAATGATATAAATGTAGCTGATTATGTAAATAAAATCGGTACCATAGTATATAAAAAAGATAGAGATAAGTCGTTAAACATAGACGTATCTGGTTTAGAGAAAATTTCAATTGGTAGAAGTGAAGAGAATGATATAGTTATAGATTGCGATTATATTAATGATAAGCATTTATTGCTTGAAAGAGAAGCGGATTTATGGAAGTTTAAAGATAATGAAACAGTTAATAAGACTTATCAAAATGATGAACTAAAAGACAATGGGCAACTTAAGGATGGCGATATTTTATATGTAGGTTTGGCTGAGATAAAGTATAACGAGCAAACCTTATCTATTGTTTTTGACGGAGATGTAAAATGCAATATTGCCAATTCAAAAGTTGTGCGTACTATAGATAGCATCGAAGAACCATATCCATATTATTTTAGACAATCACCACGTCTAAGGGCAGATGTGCCTTCTGAAAAATTTGATATTCAACAAGCTCCAAATATCGGAGAAAAACCAAAAATGGGAATTATAAGTGTCATAATACCACCACTACTTTCTGTAGGCGTAATGTTTGCAGTAAGTTATTTTGTGATGGGAACAATGACTACACTTATGTTTTCAGCACCAATGGCATTGGTTGGTGTCATAATGTCAGTAGTGCGCTATAAAGATGAAAAAGCAAAGTTTAAAGAAAAAGAAAAATTAAGATATTCAAAGTATAATGAATATATAGATAAAGAAGTTGACAAGTTGGAAGGACTTGCTAAATCACAAAGAAGTATTTTGTTAAATGATAATCCTTCTACTTTGCAATGTGTACATTTGGTTGATGGACCAAAGAGAACTTTGTGGGATAGAAGATGGACAGACAATGATTTTATGTATATAAGACTTGGTGCTGGTATATTACCTGCTAATTTCTCTGTGCAAGCACCTAAAGAAAATTTGACACTTGAAGCAGTAGATGATTTACATGATACTCCAGCAAAAATTTCTAAGAAATATGAAAATGTGGATAATTGTCCGATTGTAATGAATTTTGCTGACCATGCTGTATGCGGTATAGTGGGAAATAGAGAAAAGGGTATAACATTAAGTAAGAATATGATAGTGCAAACTACAGCGCATCATAGTTATGAAGATTTGAGAATAGTTATTATTTGTGATGAAAAAGAAACAGATAAATATGAGTTTGCAAGATTTTTGCCACATATATATGATGATGATAGGACAAAGAGATATTTTGCAAATAATAAAGAAAAAGCAGAAAATGTACTTGATGAGATAAATGAAGAATTAAATAAGAGAATTAATACAGAAGAAAAATTCGACAAGGAAGAAATTCACAGACCATTCTATTTATTTGTATTTGCATCTATGGAGTTAACTTCACAACACTCAATCATGAGAAAAGTATCTTATGCAAGTAAGAAGTATGGTTTTGGATTTATATTCTTGTGGGATAATTTGTATAACTTACCAAAAGATTGTTATTATGTGTGCGAACTTCAAAACCATTCTATAGTATTTGAAAAAGATAGATCACAAATTAAGACAGAGTTTGAGTTAGATGTATTAAAAGACAAAGATTATGAATATTATTCAAGAGGAATAGCACCAGTTAAGATAGATATGGTAAAGAGAAGTAATGGACTTCCAAAGGTGATTACTTTCCTCCAAGGATTTAATGTTCATAAGCCAAGTGAGTTAAATATAGATAAATATTGGAGCAATCCAACACCAGAAAAATCAATGTCAGTGCCTATAGGTGTAGTTGAAAATGGTGATGACTTCTTGTTTGATATAAATGAAAAAGCATATGGTCCTCATGGTATAGTTGCTGGTATGACAGGAAGTGGTAAGTCAGAGATGGTTCAGTCTTGGATTTTATCAATGTGTGTTAAGTTCCCGCCTTCAGCTGTAAACTTTGTACTTATTGATTTTAAAGGTACGGGACTTATATTACCATTTAAGAATTTACCTCATCTTGCTGGTACTATATCTGATCTTGATACAAGTATAGGTAGAAATCTTATAGCACTTCAAAATGAATTAAATAGAAGAAAAGCTTTACTTAATCAAT
>OMRR01000098.1 GCA_900313535.1 uncultured Eubacteriales bacterium | reverse complement strand
TATTTCTCTTCTAAATGATGGGTCATCAAAATTGAGCAATTCTATATTGGGTTTATGGTTAATTAAAAATGTTGTTTTTCCAGACTGTCTTGGACCTGTAATAAGAATTGCCTTATACATTTTTTCTAATATTTTTATTGAGTTTTCAATATGTCGTTTAATATACATAACATCGTCCAATTTGCACTTAAAGTGCATAATTTACTATAACAAATAATACCCCCTATGTCAACCCCCTATCTTTTTAAATTTCTTGGAGGTAGTCCTTAACATATGCAGATTGGCAGTCAGCAGACAACCCCACACTGAAAATCGGTCGCAAAAACAAGATTTTTAAGCAAGCGCTGGCTCGTTTTCGCCAAGAGTTTTGCAAACTCACGCCTACGGCGTTCAAACAGTGCTAAAACTCTAAGGCTCAAACATCGCCATCATTGCAAAAAATCAGTTTTTGCTCCAACTATTTTCTTATGTGGGGTGTCAGCTGAACTGCAATACATATGTTAAGCACAGAACTGTGAATAGTAGGGGCGAGCATTGCAAGCCCGTTGTAGGCGTAAGCTTCGCGAGCGCATGTAAGTGTGAACCCAAAATCGTAGGGGCGAACTTTAGGAACCCGCAGGTCGAAATCAATTAAATGGCTAAAAAGAGTAGAAAAATGTGGAAGAAGGCACTATGTCTTATTTTTGCGTTTTTATTGAGTATAGAGAGTATGGCGGCGGTGGTATCTGATAATGATGGATCAGCATTTATAACTAAGGCGGAGTTTGATAGTCTTAAAAATGACTTCCAAAATCAAATCGATAGTTATAATACTGAAATCGACAGTAAAATCGATGCCGCAATTGCGAGTTATCTTGCTGGTGTAACTTTGGGATCGCAGGTGACTTTAGTTAACAACTATAATAAAATATTAAACAATAAAACTATTAGATGGGTTTCAGCAAGTGATTATTCAAAAACAAATTCGTTAGGTAAAGGTATGCAGTTTATTGAACACAAAGAAATATATCCTAATGGAGAAGTAATTTGGCAAGGTACATTCTCAAAGGCAAAAAGGCAGAATCAATGAAGATGGACATTTGAAAATATATATATATGCAATCACGACAAAACTAAAGTAAATGTTGTTTATGTTCAGTCTCAAAAAGAAATTGAACCTAAATTTAGTGAATGGAATTTTTATAGATTTGGTGTTTTTGGTGGTTACACATCATCAAGTGAAACAACATTTCAATTAGCTGGTCGTACCCCTGAGCCTCGTTGGGATAGGATAAGTCTTGATAAGCCTTCTAATGAAAATGAATATCGTGATGATGGTGATTTAACTTGCAATGAGTCACATTTGTCTTATCAGTTTGGCGCTGGTAGTCGTAGATATATATTTAATACTCTCTTATATAGTTGCGAAGAAATTAATGAGTATGATTATTTGATTCTTGCGCCTGTGTCAACTGCTGATACATATTATTATTGGGCAGATTGTCATGATTACATAACGCATACTGGATGGGATAGTATAAAATGGATTCCGCCATCTGGAGCTTATTATACTTATTCTCTCGATAATCAAACTTCAGCAAAAAGTGTTTCATCGGAAGGAACAACATATAACTATAGAAAAATTAATTTTTTAACTGCATCAAGCTGGACAAATACTATAGGTGTAGGTCACTGTGATGAAAATGTTCCTTGGATAAATTGTAAAGTAAGACAGAATCGTCTTAGATATCAGCTTATAAATGATGCAACTGGTGAAGATTATGAGATTAATTGTGGTATTTTATTAACTAAAGCAAAGGATAAAGGGAAATTAACCTTCCAAGTTTCTTCTAATACTGCTGGAAAGCTTGTATGCTATGCAGGTACTGGAGCAGTAAGTAATTTAGGAACGGCTTCAGGGAGTGCAATAAAAAGATTTGATATTGGCACTAAAAAATCAACATTAACCTTGAATGTTGAGAAAGATGATAATATTAGGTTCGTTTATCTTCCTAACAATACATCAGTTCAGGGAACTTTAAATTTTGAATCAGATTTAATTTTGGAAAAAACTGAGTAATTAACAAAGTATATTTATGGAGAGTGATATGAAAAAATATAATAAGTTAAGATTTTTGAGAATACTCTTTGCTGCTGTTCTTTTGTTATTAAATATGCCATTTGCTGCTATAGTATCTGATAATGATGGTTCGGCATTTGTAACAAAATCAGAATTTGAGGCTCTTAAGGAAAATTTTGCTAGTCAAATTGAAAACTACAATGATTCAATAGATAGCAAAATTGATGGAGCTATTGCAAATTATCTAGCAGGCATGGCGGCAAAAAAAGAATTATTACAAAATAACTATGCCGATATTGAAAAAAATAAAAAATTGAAATGGATATCTGCAACTGATTATTGCAATACTGTATCTAATAGTGACCCTGAATATGATGACACACACTATGAGTTTTATCTTTCAGGGAATGTTAAATTAGTTAGAAAGGCACAAAGAGCAGGAAGAAGATCGGCAGATAATTGGATGTTTGATCAAATATATTACTGCAGTCATATTGATGATAAAGTTTATGTAGATAGTCTTAGAGATTTAATCCCTAAATTTACATTTACAGATAGATATATATTTGCAGCATTTTCTGGACTAACTTCGTCTACTAATTCATATGAAATGGCTTCTAGAACACCTGATAATTATATAACTGGAATAACATTAACCAATTCAATGATAAATCACGAATACCATGGCTCAGGTAATTTGGATTCTATGGCTTGCCGTATTAATGAAGATTATTATTCTGTTGTTAGTGCAATATATATATATGATGTAGCAAGTTATACTTGCGAGACAGATAAAATATATGATGATTTGATATTAGCACCAAAATCAAGCTCAAATACTTATTATTATCAATATGACTGTAAAGAAGCGTGCACAGATGGTGGGTATTATAACGTAAAATGGAATGCTACTGATGCAATAAATTGGACTGCAAGTGTAACTAATAATACAGAAGCAATAAGTGTATCTGGGAAAAATTATCCACAATTAAATGTTAAAGCACTTAATAGTTGGAGTAATTCTAAAAATATAGCGGTGGCAAGGAACAACGTTCCTTGGTATAATAAAAAAGCAAAACAGAAAGATTTGAGATATTCACTTATAAATAGAGTAACTGGACTTGATTACCCTATACATTATGGTATACTACTTACAACTATTTCTCAAGATGGAACTTTGTCATTTAAACTTCGTTCTGACTTTGCAGGTCAACTTGTGTTATTACGTGCTGACAGCCCTATCGCGGATTTAGCGACTTCAACTGATACTCGTGTAAAAAAATATAATATAGGACTTACAGACACTACAATAGAATTAAAAGAATGTGAGAAGAATGATAACATATATATAGTTTATGTTCCTACCGACACTACAAAACTAGCATCACTAACATTTGGTGATTTGATATTTACACCAGATTAGAAATTAATGTGTTAGTAATTAACATTTTATTCATAAAGTTATCGTAATTAAACATAATTAAAGAGGAAAAAGTGGGACGTGGTTGCATATCATTTCCACAATTTAGACATAATAAAGACATATATTATCGGACTTATATGATTATAGGTCCGATTTTTTATTTAGCATTGATAGAATATCATTTATATTTGCTTCGTTGAGAGCATTTTGATATTTATTGTCAAAGTCAATTAATTCTTGTCGAGATTTATTTTCTTCATCAATAGTTTCATTATATAGTTCATCTAAATTTTCGGATTCTAGAATTTTATGTAGAATATCAATAAGGTCTTTATCTATATTATCCCAGTTGTTATAAAGATTTTTAACTGCATTATCTATCATTTCAAAGGTAATACCTTTATTGCTTTTGCGAGAAACATTTATGATACCTACTATATCGGATATATCATTTTTATATTTCCTTCCACTCATTAATTTCATAGCAATTAGGTATTCATCTTTTATCGTGCGGACTGTTACAACATTTTTATATGTTTTGTAAAATGATGAAAACTCTGATAGTTTATCACTATATGATTTTGTAGTTTTGAAATCATCATTGACCCAGTTAGGACTAATGTTAAACTGCTCAGACACATTCTTAATTGCATCTTTTATATCTGAAGATGGTAAATAGTATGCATCTATATCATTAGTTACATCTCTAAAACTATAATTGACAAGTATTGAAGCACCACCGACAAGTATAAATTCAAAAATATAGCCATGAGATTTCTTTTTATAAATCTTGGCAAGTTCATTAAAATAGTTATCAAGTTTTACTTTATCAATTTTAGTAAACATTTTCTATGCTGGTCTCCACAATATTATATTTTAAAAAAGTTGGAATAGCTTTTTTTGTTGCGATGTTTTTGACTTTATTGTTTTTGTTGAGTTTTGATATTATATTGATATCGCGAGAATACAATTTCTTTTTTAATTTTTTATTTCTCAAAAAATCATATT
>OMRR01000094.1 GCA_900313535.1 uncultured Eubacteriales bacterium | reverse complement strand
GCGGATAAGTTAAGAGCTACTCCAACGGTAAAGATGTACAATTATATAAGTAATCCAGTATTACCAGATAGTGATTTTGATGGAAGAGATGATGCGAGAGATAGAGCGAGAGCACTTGAAAATGATTACACATTTGATATGGATACTATAAGTAATAGACAAATTCATTTTGACTTTAATATGGACTATCGATATTTCTTTATGGATAGTAGTGCATATTATCCCGAATTATCAGATATGAGTCTTGCGTTATCAAATATGATTGGTAAACACAAAGGAACAAGTTATAAAACATTTAAAAACAGGAATAGCCAAGAAACTTATGAAGAAACAGGAATAAGTAAGTATCTTTGGTATATAGGTCAAGACGATATAGAGGAAAGAAATACAGGTGTAGTACCATATGCGATAAGTCACAGAGAAGTATTTTTACAGAGAGGGAAAGTTAATCATAAATTAAGAAATGTAATCACAATTGTTATAGGAGAAGATGAAAATTATAAGAATTTATTAAGTGCGAATATAGATGGTTCGTATAACGAAGATGGAGATTACGAAATGTATCATCATGTAGGATTTGATATAGAGGCAAATAGGATAGTAGAAGATATAGATGAATACATTAGTAATCAATATGGTACTAAAGTCTTTTGGATAACTGGATTTGGAAGTGGTGGAAGTATAGCAAATCTAGTAGCACAGAAACTTACCAAAAAGAAAGGAGTAAGCAATGTGTATGCTTATACTTTTGAAAGTTTTGCAACTATAAATGCCAATAATATTGATGACCCTAATAGTTTTGATTATAGAAGATATATAAATATATTTAATGTAGAGAATGATGATGATTTAATGATAAAAATACTTGATAGAGATGTAGGCTGGTATAAGTATGGAAGAAGTGTTAGAGGAAGTGCCGCACAACTAAATACAAAGTTATCAAAAATTTTAGGAAATAACTTTAGAGGAAATAGTGGTGAAAAATCATATAGAGGAAGTCCCAATATTGTTAGCAAGGTAATAAATGGTATATTAGATTCATTTATGAATATAATAAATGGTGTAACAAGTGGTATAACAAATGCAATAGATGGTTTGGTGTCAGGATTTACTGGTACAGAACCTGTAGTAATACCAAATTTAGGACCAGGCTCATATTATGAAAATCCTGGACCAGGTGTTCCAGCATCACCCACAATGGATGATAGAATTAATTTATCTCCACAAAATCAAATAGAGGCAAGACAAGGACAATATCAAGTAATAGTAGGTCAAGGACCAGGAAGCAGTTATGCAAATGTGCCATCAAATGCTACCATTCCAATTCTTGATGCAAATATGCCTGAAGTTGGACAATTGACGAATAATGATAAAGGGTTATTTGTCGAAGAACAGCCACCAAAACCATTGAATAATGTTACATATAATGCTAATAGTTCTGTTAGTATGTTAAATGCAATAGAGAAAGTTGGAAAATGGTATGTAAAACATGTGGCGACATATCAAAGGACTGATAAACGAAATCAAGCAATTGATAAAGCAAAAATATATTATAAATATTTACAAGATAATTGGAATAGTTATACAGTAAGAAAGACAGAGAATGGGGTTCCACCAAGTAAAGAGGACAATATAAAACTTGATATTTATGCAAGTCCTAATAGATGGATGTATAGACTTTCAGATACAAGACAAGGTGCAGTTCCAGATGATGACCAGTTATTAACATATAAGTATATAAAATCTAAAACATATGATGTTTATTATACTGATGGCACGGTTGCTTTAGATAATTACGAAATAGAAGAGTATAGAAAGCCACTGAAAAGCAATAACAATATGCAGCGATTTGGTGGAGATGATTGTTCAGGATTTATGATGGCAACATTTGAGTATGCTACGAAAGCATTATTTGCAAAAAAGAAAATTAAAGGCTTGCCTGATAGAGAAGACTTGAAATATGAGAATATCTATACTGAATATATTTTTAATCATTTTACAGATTTTTGCAATTGGATGAGAGATTGTGCTAAGATAGAAGTTTATACCGCAGAAGAAGTAATAAATGCAGGTGGACTACAGCCAGGGGATTGCTTACTATCTAATGGTGAGAGAACTGATGGTAATGTGTGGCAAGGACATGCAGAATTCTATATTGATGATAATCATTCATTTGGTTGGGGAGATGTATGGGATTTATATCCTAAAAGTCAAGAGATTAAACCCGAAGGAACTTATTTTAGATTTGGAGAAGATCGAAAGAAGTATCAATATGTTTTAAGATATATAGGAGAGTAATAGATATGAGGAAGATAATTATAGGTTTTTTAGTTATATTAATGGTTGCAGTAATAGGAATGACAGCATTTTTTGTAAAAAGTGTATACTATGTAAAAAATGATAATAGTTCAAATATAGAAAAAACATCTGAAACAGCAAATGAGAAAATAGAAACAATAAAAAAACCGAAACCTATAGGTGGTGAGAAAGTAGAAGAATATGTAGATGAATATGGAATAAAAACAACTAAATATTCAGATGGGACAGAACTTCTTGAGTATCCAGAAGATGTAACGACATGGAGCATGCAAAATAAAGATATGAGAACAACAGTTATATATGATGCTATGCGAGGAAGAGAATGGGGATTAAGAGAGTATCCAATCACAGATAATTATTTTGATGAGTGGCATAGAAATGGATGGGATGATACAGAAGTATTATTTCCTGGTTATAAAAAAACAAAAGAGTATAATTTTAATGACGATTTTGCTTTATATATCGATGATTTTGGAAAGGATGATAAGGATGGTATAGCACATGCAGTAATAAGAAGTAAATATTATGATACACGATATGATTTTAAATATTATTTAGATGATGACTATAAATTGAATAAAATAGAGTATCTTTCACAAGAAATAGTAAAGGATTATACAAAAGAAGTAGAGAAAAAAGAAAGAATATATTTAATGATTAAAG
>OMRR01000082.1 GCA_900313535.1 uncultured Eubacteriales bacterium | reverse complement strand
ATTTTGCACAATTAAATAGCATGCATACCTTGTGAGTTTATAGTCAACTATTTCTCGTTTTCCTCCTTTTCCATGCTCTATCAATTTGTTGACCTCAACAAATTGATCCCCGACATTATGATTGCTATTGTCGCATGCAATCATTGCACGATCAATAACCTTAGTAAAATTTCTCCACTCTACATAATCTAGCACTTCCGCAAATTCTCTTGCATACCAATACTCCATGCCATTCTCATCAATATGCTTAATGTCATCAAAATACTTATATTGTTTTTTTGTAATCTTTTTCATAAAAAAGTCTCCTAGATTCCAACTTTTCGCAACTCATCCAGCACCACCTTATCCGCCTCCATAAATTCTGCATCAACTATATCCTTTGGCTCTACCCACTTTGAGTTAAGGTGCTCGGTTAATACCAAATCACCCTTTACCAATCTACAAATATAAAACTTAACATTAAAAACTCTATCCTCGTGCTTATCATTTATCTCATAAAAAAATTGCTCAACCTCAATATCTGACTTGAGTTCTTCCTTAATCTCACGAACGATGGCTTCTTCTCCGGTCTCCCCCGGCTCTATCTTTCCACCAGGGAATTCCCACTTGCCTTTGAATTCACCGTAGCCTCGCTCGGCTATAAATACTTTGTTGTCTTTTTTGATTATTGCGGCAACGACATTAATTATTTTCATGGTGGCCTCACATTGTTAAATATTCATATAAATTGGTTTCTATTGGATTTTCCAGTTCAAATCCCATTTCTACCGCTTTTGAATTTGTATTTTGCATAATTATTTCTTCACAAAACCCTGTTGGATGCATTTGTCCTAAAAAATAGAATTCTTTTGCGCCCACATCATCTTTATTCTTTCTTACAAATAAGTAAACATTAGTATTGCTTTTATCAGAATCTAAAAATTGTATGACATCATTTGATTCTTTTGTCCGACCATTTTTTGATATAGAAATTAAACTTGACTCTGTAACAAATCTATCATTGTACTTAATTGTTTCACTTATTTCTTCATTCTTTTCATAGTTAATAAATACTGGATAAGTGTTTGTTTCTTTATCATATTTATAACCACCTATATTCAATGATACAAGGTTTTTATCCCAATTAAGTAACCTGCAAACATCTTCATAACTATATTTTTTATATAATACAAAATTTGTATCCTTATATCTTTCTGAATAATTAATACTATATCTACTTATACCAAATTCCACCAATTCATTAACCATTAATAAGAATTCTTTGTTCAATAACAATTTTAAAAAACCTTCTGATATTATAAACTCTTCTTCCTTTGCATCAACAAATATACAGCCCTCATATGCTTTCTTATTAGAACCTGTTAAAAAATTATCAGATAAAACATTATACGTACTCTTTATATCACTATTTGATAAAGTATAATTATATTTATTTTTAATATATGCTATATAATCAATAAAAGAAAACTTTTTGTTATTGATTATTTGAAATAACAACTCTAACTCTTGCATTCGCTTTCCATTTGCAAGTTTTGTTGATATAAACTCAATATATTTTTCTTCATCTCTGTTTAATCTTATTAAATAGTTATCTCTTTCAACATCTACTAAAAATCTATAATATGAGCCTTTATTATCAATTATTCTTAACGGGTCAATTTCACCATATTTATCATAATCTGATAAAGCTGGTATTCTTCCCAATTTATTTTTCAAATTAAAATAGTTTTGTTTTATTAATCTAAGATCTGAAAAGTTAGAGGCATCTATAGCTCTATATATTTTACTTTTACTAATTTCATCAAATTGAATTGTTGAGCTTCCTGGAATAAATTTAGCATCTTGTTGTATAAACTTTCTCACATTATCTTTGTTATAACTTCTATCACCTGACAATGCTATAGGAATCATAAAGTTAGTAGAATAATTTCCTATGAAATCTAAAACAACAACAAATTCTTTATCTTTAGATTTTCTAAGTCCTCTTCCAAGTTGCTGCACAAATATTATTGGTGATTCCGTTGGTCTTAACATTATTACTTGATTGATTTCAGGTATATCAACGCCCTCATTAAAAACATTTACAGTAAATATATAATCAAGTTTATCGTCTCTTGTGTCTGATGTTAATCTATCGATAAAGTCCTCTCTTGTTTTTTCATCATTATTATCACCAACCAAAACCTCTGTTTTATAGCCTTTTGCATTAAATTTTTTACTTAATTCTTTAGCTTCTTCTATTCGACTACAAAATACTAATCCTTTTACTCTGTTGCCACTATATCCATAAAAATTGATTTTGTCTATAATGTATTCAATTCTTTTTTCTGATACTAATAAGTTGAAGTTATTTAAATCATATTCAACATCTTTATCATCATCTTTCCCAATAAATTCTGTTATCCCAAAATAATGAAATGGGCACAATAAGTCTTCTTCCAACGCTTGCTTTAATCTTATTTCACATGCAATATTATGATCAAATTCATTGTAAATATCAAATCCATCTGTTCTTTCTGGTGAAGCTGTCATTCCTAACCATATTTTATTTGGTTCAAAATAATTTAGTATTTTTTGATAAGTAGTTTTTTCTCCTAATCTGTGTACTTCATCAATTATTATTGCATCAAAACTATTTTTAGAAAACTTAGTATACACATCATCTTTGGTAAAAGTATCTTTGGTGGTAAATAATAAATCTACATCATAATCTTTACTGCTTCCTGTTAACAAACCCGTTTTAATATTACTACCATAAACTAACTTATAACTCTTTCTAGCTTGTATAGCAATTTGTTCTCTATGAACAATAAATAATAATTTTTTAACTCCTAATTCTCTCATTGCAAAGGCAGATGCGTATGTTTTTCCAGTGCCAGTAGCTGATATTAGTAATGCTTTTTTCTCTCCTTTTGCAACTAACTTTTCGATGCTCTCTATAAAATTAAGTTGCATTGCATTAGGTCTAAGCCTAGATTGTTCAAATGATATAATCTGATTCTCACGCGCTATTTCTCTTTGCTTTTTTGCAACTTTATATTCTGTAGAATATTGATCAATAAAGACATCATAATCTAAAGTATATTCAGAGTTCCATAAACTATCAAACTCTTCTACTACTTTTGTAGCATATTCACCTTCAGTTCTTGCTACTAATCTTATGTTCCATTCTTTGTTAACTGTAATTGCGCTTTGCGTTAGATTAGAACTTCCGACTATAATATCAAATATTTCATTCTTTCTGAAAATATAACCTTTAGTATGAAACCCTTCATCACCTTGTCCAGTCTTGAACATTTTTATTTCAATATTACTAAACTTATTTAATCTATTTAATGCTTCCGGTTGTGTAAAGTTTAAGTAATTTGTTGTTAATATTCTTCCTTTTACACCTTTTTCTTCTAGCTTTTCAAAAACATCTAACAAATTGATTATGCCACCCCAATTTATAAAGGCTACACTAATGGCAAATTCATCACACTCTAATAGTTCATCTTGCAAAGTACTTAAAATCTTTAACCCTGTTTTTGAATTATTAACTAATAATTTAGGTCTATATTGTTCATCAGAAACAACATCCTTATCAATTAAAGATGTTAAAATACTATCTGTTAATTCATTTTTTAATACTTTGCTTTCCACTTATTCTATTATATATATCTCACTCCAAAAACTCAAATTTTTTTCGAGTTTTTGGAGTGGAGATTTTATCGATTTTCGGACTCGCACTGCTCGCCCCTACAAACTGGCTCCTGAAGTTCGCCTCTACAAATCTTTATTAATTTATCACTTTACACAATAAATCTTCTCAAATATCCTGCCACACTTTTATAATTATTATATGATTTCACATCACTATCTTCGTAAATACTATGAATTTTACTATTTAATTGATTAGCTTTTATTATATGCGTTTTATTTTGTACTTTATCAAGCCGACCTATTTCTGCCCTATCTGTAAATACAACCATTGAATAATAAGTCATATTTTGTTTTATAAATCTCCTTAATACATCTATATGCCATTCATTTTGCTTTATTGGATTCTTTTGATCATTAATTATATCATATATTTGCGAATGCCAAGTTTCATCTTCGTATTTCCCAGTTATTTCCCCTAACCAATTTTTAACCTCAATAACAAATATGCCTTTTTTTGAAACACACAAATAATCAATTTGTACAGGCTTATTATTAGTTCTCGGTAAATTTACATTTCTTAATACTATAAAATCAGTTCCTATATATTTCAAATATTCTGCTACTTGATCTTCCCCTTCTTCACCTTTCTTGTCTGTATCGGACCTGAAATACCACCAAATACTTCTTTCAACTGTTGTATCATTATTAGTAGTAATATTTTTATTATAATGTGTTTTATTGTTACTATTTATATCATAATCTAAATTATCATAGTTTTTATGCTCATGTTCAGACCCACTTTTTGTGGACATTATTGCTAGAATAAATAACAATGATATAACAACAAGTATTACTATTATCAAATTAGAGCCCCCATCTTTTCTATATTTTGCATATCTTTTTTCTTCTAATTCATTTTTAGTTTTATCAACTTTTTGCTTTGGAATATTTATTTCATAATACTTTCTTTGCACAACACCATTTTGTATCCATTGACCACGTTCATTTACTATATAGCCATCTGGCGTTATACCATTCATTATAAGATAACCATTTAAATCAAAAAAATAATATTCTAAATAATTGTCGCCTTCAAAATCTATTTCAACCCATTCATTTATAGCTCGCATCCCATTATCTTTTATACAGTATATACCTATTGGGTCTTGTTGTACCATCAATGAAAAGGCATTTATTTTAAATATACTTAAACAAAATATAACTACAAGTACTGCAATTTTAATAATACTTTTAATTACATTTTTGTTATTACAATTCATAACAATTCTATTCGGGCTCGCAGTGGCACGGGCGCGCCCGCTCGCCCCTACGAGGGCTCCGCAAGTGTTCGCCCCTACACATTTAAAAATGTTTTTATTTCTTCTAAATTTTCCATCGCTTCGGTTCTTCCTATCTGATACACTCTTTCAAGCTCGTCGGGATTATTCTCTGTTCGCTTTATATTCAATGGCGCTTTTGGTGCTATCACATATACTTTATTTTCTTTTTCTAACTCACGAACTTCATCTAGTTGCTTGTTGTATAGAATGTGACGATTCGCCATAGATTCAACTAATTTTGGGTATTTGCGATATTTAAATTTTAAAAAAGGTATTATAAAAGTTTTCTTTTTTATGAAATCTCTTGGTTGGGTTAAAACAATGACATTTTTATCATATCCATTTTTAAACATTATGCTATATGGCACTGGGTCTATCATACCACCATCTAAAAGTTTATAGCCATCAACTTCAACTATATTTGATACAAGAGGCATTGATGCAGAAGCTCTTATCCACTCAACAGTCTCTGCATCAACTTTTTTAGAATTATAATATCTTATAACTCCTTCTTCTATATCACATGCTCCTATAAAAAAGTCCATAGGATTTTCATTATATGTTTTTTTATCTATTGGGTCTAACTCATCTATTATTTTATGATAACAAAAATCATAACCATATAAATCTCCTGTCTTTATGAGTGACCTAAGACCAAAGTATCTTGGATCCCTCCCCCATCTTTTGTTGTACCTAACACCTCTTCCTATCTGCTTTGACTTATAATTACAACCAAAAATAGCACCAGCAGATATGCCAGCGAGACCATCAAATACTATGCTATTTTCTAAGAAGACGTCTATAATGCCACAAGTAAACATACCTCGCATGGCACCACCTTCTAAGACTAAGCCTTTTTTCATAATACATCTTCTCCACTCCAAGGTTCATTATCATCTTTTTTTTCTATTTTTTGTTCGCCCCTACGATTTTGCGTTCGCTCCTACAAGGGCTCGCATAGCTTGCCCTTACATTGGCATTTTTATATTTAGATTTGCTAGTATATTTTTGAATGCTTCTTCTATGTATATCTTAAATACTTTTTTCATCATGTCTCGTTGCTTGCCATCAAATTTGTTGATTTCTTTTAAAACTATCAAAGAATTTTTATTGAAGTCTTTTAGAAATTCTTCAACTGTATTTACATTTGTTGCATTGACTACTTTGTATATAGAGTTTGCAAATAGTTTTAATTCTTCATCTGATAAATCATCAATTAGTGCATTAATTCCACCCTTAAACATTTTTGAATCAAATGTAGTATTCTTTAAAACTTTTAGTTTCTTATTCTCTATCTCCCATGAAAAAGGATTGTGTTGCAAAACTCCTATATCATTACTTTTTATAATTTTATACTTTGATGTCTTTTCAAAGCACATTCCCATAACCGAACTTTGTGGCACAAACTTTTTGATTTTATCTTTAATCGTTTTATAACTTTCTTCATTGATTAATTTTGAATTTAAGCTTGGTCCATCAAAATTATATATTTTCTCAATTCGTCCTTTGTACTTATCATCTATAAAGCTTGATGCATATACTGCAAGGTTTCCACCTTTTGAATGGCCAGCTATATAGTATCTGCCTTTGTATTTTTTCATCACGGCATCTAAATATTTTTTTGAAGCAACTTGCGATGGTATGTGCTTAAGAAATGACATATTTAAATCTTCTTTCCATCCAACAAAGGAATGGTCGGTGCCTCTAAACGCCACTAAATATGTCTCTTTGTCAATTCTAAATGTCGTGGCAGAAAATTGCTTTTCTCTATTTTTATTAGTCACCTCTTCGTAGTAAACTATCTCTATATCTCTAAATCTTGGGCTTGCAGCCAAATATGATAAAAGTTTCTTTGAACTAAGTATGTCATACACATCAAACAACATACTATCAAAATATTTTGCGTTGTATAATTCCTTTATAAAAATACTTTCAAATGTATTTTTCTTATAAACTTTTTCATTTATGTGATAATAAGATAGCCAAGAAAATACTAGGGCATCGACATCGTTCAATGCGGTTTCGCTTATTGGTGTTATGTTGTTTTTTACATAATTTAATATGTTGTTAAACTTATCCATAATTGCTGCGGGCTCGTAATACTCGCCCCTACACTACTTCTGGTATTTTACATCCTCGCCATAGATGGTTACGAAATCATTTTTCATAGAGATTGCTGTCCATCTAACTTCCGCACAATGCTTTTGCATATCTTCTGCCTTTTGAAGGTTGCCATTTTCTCTCTCCAAATCATCACAGCAGAGCATAAATGCTTTAGATAAATATTTGTTATTTGAAGTTGTAAATGTAGCCATACTATAGTCGCCTGAAGTATTTCCAAATGCAAGCACTGGTTGTTGACCTATCTCTCTTTCAATTACCTTTACTTTGTTCATTTTAAGATTCTTAATCTGGAATTCGCCAGCAAGTATCACTTTATCATCTGTAGCGAATTGATATTCAAGACCATCCGTATCATTCTGTTTAGTCGCTTTCAAAATCTCATCAGAACCTATAACCTGTCTCATTGGGATATTTAAAGCACCTTCAACAAATGCTCTTGTCAAATATCTATCTGTACCACTTACTACATATACTGTAAAACCATTTTTATTTAAATAATCTACGACTTGAACCATTGGTTGATAGTAAGCGTCCTTTGTTTTCATGTTTGTATAATGTGGTTCGTCTTGATTTATGTAATTCTTCACATATGCAGTTAATTCCTCAGGTGTCATTCCTTTAAACGATGTAGCTACACAGGTACCATGTTCTACAGGTAGATTAGGGTCGGCCTTGCCTGTATCCATATAAGATTTTATTTTTGCTGCAACTTCTTTCTCATAGTCGCTTGCCTTATCTTTATATGTCTCATCTTCTACTATTCTATGATACGCAACCCTATGATCAAGATACACTGGGTTAGTCTCACAAAATAATGTTCCATCAAAATCAAACACAGCTATACGGTCACTAACTGGTATATAATCTTTGCTATTTTTATCAGTAATCTTCTTCATATAATCAGTTAATTCATTTTTTAATTTTGAATCTTTAGTCCAAAGCGATAGTGGGTCACTTGTATTTACATATTTTAAAACAGGTGATGGTGCTACACTGCTATATGATTGTTTTTTATTCAAAAAACAAAAACAACATAATGCTATTAAAATAATAGCAAGTACGATAGCCGTACTTTTCCAAAAATTACTTTTTCTTTCTTTACTCATATCTTTCCTTTCGGGCTCGCGTAGCTCGCCCATACATAGGGCTCCTAAAGTTCGCCCCTACGATTCTTTGCTCGTCCTTGCTATTCTTTATTCGCCCATACACATCTTCTAATTATACCAAAAAAATAATTTAAAATAAATTTTATTTGTCAACTTATTTATGTTTTTTGCTAAGCAAAAGCGCGCTATTATACCAAAATATTTGTAGTATTTTTCCTAATATGCTATAATTCTAGCGTTATGGAAAAATCAACTAAAATTAAAGGTAAGAAATTTAGAATGACTTCAACTCAGACCATATTTTGCAGCTTTTTTGTCGCTATACTTCTCGGTTCTATACTTCTTTCTTTACCCATAGCAAGTAATGATGGCACAACTACGGACTTCTTAACCTGTATCTTTACAGCCACTTCTTCAATGTGTGTGACTGGACTTGTCGTTGTGGATACTGCTACTCACTGGTCATTATTTGGACAGATTGTGATTCTTATCCTTATTCAATTTGGCGGTCTTGGGATAATATTTGTAGCGTCAATTATTACTATCTTTCTAGGCCAAAAGATGGATTTGATACAAAGATCTACGCTTCAAGAAGCACTCTCATTACAAAAGGTCGGTGGTATAGTAAGATTAATGAAATTTATTATAAAGGGTGTCATTTTATTTGAATCTTTGGGAGCATTAATTTTATTCACACATTTTATAAAAGAGTTTAGTTTTTTTAAGGCACTATGGTATTCAATTTTCCATTCAATTTCTGCTTTTTGTAATGCAGGCTTTGATTTGATGGGAATTAAAGGCAAATTCTCATCTCTAACTTCTTACCAATCAAATATATTAGTGAATGTCACCATAATGCTATTAATAATCATTGGTGGCCTTGGATTTACTGTATGGGACAATATTTACAAAAAAAGATTAAACTTTAGAAAGTATTCACTTCAAAGTAAGTTGGTTATACTTACTACGATATTTCTAATTTTTGTTCCTGCAATATATTTTTATTTTTTTGAGTATAATGATTCAGTTGGAGTAAATAGAGTTCTTTCATCACTGTTTCAATCTGTAACCACAAGAACTGCTGGCTTCAACACAAGAGACTTTTCAGAGATGTCAGAAGTAGGTCAAGCAATAAGTACTATACTGATGGTTATAGGTGGTTCGCCTGGTTCTACAGCAGGAGGTGTAAAGACTACTACCTTTGCTATCTTAATCATCTCTACCTTTGCTATTTTTAAAAAAGAAAACGAAGCACATATATTTAATAGAAGAATAGAAATTCAAATTGTTAAAAACGCCATTACATTATTTATGCTTTATCTCAATTTGTTTTTATTATTTAGTTTTATAATTTGTAAAATTGAAAATACTACTTTATTGCAGACCTTCTTTGAAGTTGGTTCAGCTATTGGTACAGTTGGACTAACTCTTGGTGTCACTACAAGTCTTTCAAATGTATCAAGAATTTTATTAATTGCTCTTATGTTTTTTGGAAGAATTGGTGGACTTACATTCATATATGCAGTTTTACCATCATTAAATAAAGAAGCCGGATATATCTCTGAAGATATTGTCGTAGGCTAAGGAGAGTTTATGAAAAATATTTTAATTTTAGGAATAGGCAGATTTGGTTTTCACGTTGCTAAGGAGCTAAGTAAATTAAATGCTCAAATACTTGCTGTAGATGTAGATGAATATCCTTTACAAAGAGTTTCTGAATATGTATCAAAAACTATAATTGGTAATAGTGCAGATTTAGAGTTTTTAAAAACTATTGGTGTAAATAACTTTGATGAGTGTATTGTTACTATAGGAGATGATTTCCAAGCATCTATAGAAACTGTGATAAAT
>OMRR01000093.1 GCA_900313535.1 uncultured Eubacteriales bacterium | reverse complement strand
ATAGCTTCGTTAAGTGAAAAAGAACTTAGTGATTTATCAAATAATATAACAAACTTTAAAGTTACAATTAATGGCACGGCAGATTTCAACAATGCACAGATAACAGTTGGCGGTGTTGATACTAATGAAGTAAATGAAGACACACTTGAATCAAAACTTGTAAAGAATTTATATTTTACTGGAGAGGTTCTTGATATAGATGGTAAATGCGGTGGTTACAATTTACAACTTGCATATTCTACAGCGTCTATAGTTGCAGATAGTTTATAGTTTGGAGGAAGAGATGGAAAGTAATTTGAGATTAAAAATTAATAGATTAAATGAATTATATTCAAGATCTGAATCTGGCAACTCATTAACTAATGAAGAGTTGACTGAACAGGCGGTACTTAGAGATGAGATTATCAATATACTAAAAAATATTATTCATGATTCTAAGTTCAATTAAAAAAAAAGAGCATAAGCTCTTTTTTTATTTTCTCTTTTTTACTTCTGGTGCCTTGCCACCATTTATAACTGCCAAAAAGTCTGAAAGCTCTTTGCTTACATTTGTTTTGTTATATGCAAATCCCACAGAATATTTTGGTATTTTGAATTTTATAGGTATCTTTACAAGTTGTTTTTTATCAAGTTCGTCTTGCACGAATTCTTCAATTACACATGCTATGCCTACACCATTCTTTGCAAAATCTATCATTGACTCAGTATTATTTACTTCCATTATCTGTCTTGGTATAATCTTGTTACTTTCAAATATTTTATCTATATAATCTCTTGTAGTATTTTTCTTATCAAGCAATAAGATATTTCCATTTGCAAAATAATCTGGGTTGTCTGGGAAAATCTTTGAAAAATATGACATGTATTCTTTTGAAGCTACGAAGCAGTAGTGAATATCAAGTAGTGGTGTATATTCAATCTCTTTATAATTCACATCATTTTTATGAAGGAATGCAAGGTCAATTTTTTTCTCTGTAAGTTTTTCAAAACATTTAGTAGTGTGCATGGTTGTCACAGAAAGCCTGATGTTTGGATGTTCCCTTGCATATATACTTATATATGACATGAGCAAGTGTTTTAAAAGGCTTTGTGATGCAGCAATTCTTAGATGGCCGAAGTTTATATTGCTAAATGTCTTTAATTTTAATTCGGCATCATTGATATGATTGAATGCGGTAGTTAAATGTTCATATAGTAACTTTCCCTCAGAGGTTAAATTAAGACCAACAGTAGTCCTATCAAATAATTTTACACCCAAAGAATCTTCAAGTTTCTTAATTGACTTTGATACGGCTGGCTGCGAAATCAATAAAATCCTTGATGCTTTAGACACATTTTCAGATTTGGCAACTTCATAAAATGTTTTATATTGTGTAAGTGACTGTTGCATAATAGCCTCCATAAATATAGCCTAAAATCGCTATTTTTTCACAATTTGTGGTATTTTACCATATTTTTTATATGTTGTAAAATACTTTTTATTATAGTATAATTAAAGTAATAAAATATTTGACGACCTAGCCTTTTTGTGTGCAAAAAAAGGTTATTTGTTGTTGTCGAATAAATGGAGGGAAAATATGAGTGAGTGTACACATAATTGTGATACCTGTTCTGCTAATTGTGGAAGTAAAAAGGCTAATATCGAGAAATTAAAGTTAGCTATAGGTTCATCTATTAAAAAAATTATAGGTGTATCATCTGGAAAAGGCGGAGTAGGGAAGTCACTTGTTACATCTTTACTTGCTGCAGGGCTTGCAAAAAAAGGTTTTAGTGTAGGCATACTTGATGCTGATATACTTGGACCTTCAATTCCAAAATCATTTGGAATAGTAGAAAAAAATGTTGTAGCTACAGCTGATGGACTTATGATTCCAAAAGTTTCAAAGTCAGGAATTAAAGTAATGTCTTCAAATTTACTTCTTGACAATGATTCAGACCCAATTATTTATAGAGGATCACTTATTGCTGGTTTGCTTCAACAATTCTATCAAGAGACAGATTGGGGTGTGTTAGATTTCTTATTTATTGATATGCCACCTGGAACAGGAGATGTACCACTTACTACATATCAATCAATACCTATAGATAAAGTTGTTATAGTTACATCGCCACAAAATTTGGTAGAAATGATTGTTGGCAAGTCAATAAACATGGCAAAGAAGATGAACATAGATATATTTGGTGTAGTAGAAAATATGTCATATGTTGTATGCCCAGATTGCAATGCTAAGATAGAAATATTTGGAAAGAGTAACATTGATAGTGTTGCAAAACAAAATGATACAGAAGTATTAGCAAAGTTGCCAATGAGAGTAGAGTATGCAAAACTTGTGGATGAAGGCAAAGTTGATGAGATAGAGATTAGCGAGTTGAATGATGCCATTAATAAAATGTCGGAGCTTGTTAAATGATAGAAAATATTAGAAACATTTTCACATTTATTGGTGGAGTTGGAATGTTCCTCTATGGCATGAAGATTATGTCAGAGGGACTCCAGAAAGTTGCTGGCCCAAAACTAGCAAATGTTTTAAAAATTCTCACTGCCAATAAGTTTACTGCCATCATTGTGGGAGCACTCATTACAGTAGTAGTCAATAGTTCTGCGGCGACCACAGTAATGGTTGTAGGATTTGTAAACGCTGGCATAATGAAATTGACAGAAGCAGTTGGCGTCATAATGGGTGCCAATATCGGTACTACAGTGACAGCGTGGATGATAGCACTTGCAGAACTTGGATCCGCAGTAGAAATTTTTAAGCCTGATTTCTTTGCTCCTATAATTTTTGGAGCAAGTGCATTGACAGTTGTATTTACTAAGAGAGAGAAAACTAAGACAACTGCAAATATATTTTGTGGAGTGGGGTTGCTATTTATAGGACTTACTCTTATGTCTACGGGAGTATCTCCATATGCTGAATCAAAAGTATTTAGAGATGCATTTGAGACCTTAGGCAAATCACCTATACTTGCTATCATTGCTGGTATGGTTGTGACAGTAATACTTTCAAGTTCTACAGCATCAGTATCTATACTTCAAACCTTAGCACTTGCAGGTTCCGTATCTAAAAGTGCAGCGTGCTTTATAACTGTAGGACAAAACATAGGTACCTGTATCACAACTATAATATCTTCAGCCAATAGTAGTAAGAATGGTAAGAGAACTGCACTTTTACACTTGTTATTTAATGTAATGGGTGGAATAGTATTTTCAATACTTGTACTTATCACTTATCCATTCATTAGAGATTTTATGAATACAAGAATATCACTTTTTGAAATATCAATTTTCCATACTGGATTCAATATAGGAAATACTTTGATATTGTTGCCATTATCTAATTTTATGGTGGCAATAACAAAAAAGATTATACCGGAAGATGCTGATGAGGAAGAGGACTTCGACTTATCAGAGAAGACTCAGGCAATCTTGGATGAAAGAATACTTAATCAACCAACTGTTGCTATATCAACTACGAGAAACGAAGTGATTTTCTATATGAAGTATGTGCTTAAGAATTTGAAGCGTGCCATAAATCTTGTACTTAAAGAGAGAAATGAAGAACTTATAAATGATGTAGTGACGCACGAGGAACAAATTGATAGGACAACCAATATAATAGTTACCTATCTTGCTAAAATCAATAATTTAAATATCAATGAATTACAACATATAGAGATAGAACATTTGATGTCTATATGTAGTGATGTAGAAAGAATAGGTGACCATGCCGAAAACATTTCTGAAAATGCACATCAGATGCTTGAAGATGAAGTTGAGTTTTCAAGCGAAGGGATCAAGGAGATGGAGAATATAGTCGGTATCACTATAAAGGCAGTAGAGGGTGCAATCAAATGTGTAAGCGACAAGGATATGGAAGCACTTAAAGAAGTTAGAGAATATGAAGCTAAAGTTGATGAACTTGAAGATGTATATAAGAACAATCATATAAAGAGAATGAGTGCTGGAGAGTGTGATATGCTTGCTGGCATTGCATTCCTTGATATTATCGGCAACCTTGAGAGAATTACTGATCACGCGAACAACGTTGCTGACTATGTAGAGGCAGAAAGTAAAAAAATTGTACTACTTAATAAGAAAGTAGTTACAGCATAAATAAAATTTTAAAATAAAACGGAGGGAAATTTTTATGGCAGTAAAAGTAGCATTAAATGGATTTGGAAGAATTGGAAGATTGGCATTTCGCCAAATTTTTGACGACAAGGATTTTGAAATTGTGGCAATCAATGATTTGACAGAGCCACAGACATTAGCACATTTACTTAAATATGATTCTACACAAGGACGTTACAAATATGCTGACGAAGTATATTTTGGTGAGGATTCAATCTCAGTAAAGGGAAAGACTATCAAGATTTACAAAGAGAAGGATGCAAATAATCTTCCTTGGGGAAAACTTGATGTAGATGTTGTATTTGAATGTACTGGTGTATATGCAAGCAAAGAGAAATCGATGGCACATATAAATGCTGGAGCTAAGCATGTAGTTATCAATGCACCAGCTGGAAATGATTTAAAGACAATTGTTTACAATGTTAATCACACAATCTTAGATAAGAATGATCAAATTATATCAGCAGCTTCTTGTACTACAAACTGTCTTGCACCTATGGCAAAGGCATTAAATGATGCATTCCCAATCAAGTCTGGAATTATGTCAACCATTCACGCATATACTCCAGATCAAATGCTTCTTGATGGACCACATAAGAAAGGTGATTTAAGAAGATCAAGAGCAGCAGCTCTCAGTATAGTACCTAATTCAACTGGAGCAGCAAAGGCTATAGGACTTGTTATTCCAGAATTAAACGGAAAACTTATCGGTTCTGCACAAAGAGTTCCAACTCCAGCAGGATCAACTACTATGCTTTTCGCAGTTGTTGAAGGAAAAGATATTACAAAAGAGAAGATAAATGAAGTTATGAAGAAGGCTTCAAATGAAAGCTTTGGATACACAACTGATGAGCTTGTATCAAGTGATATAGTAGGTATGACATATGGTTCTCTCTTTGATGCTACTCAAACTATGGTAAATAAAGTAGATGATAATCTTTACGAAGTATGTGTAGTTTCTTGGTATGACAATGAGAATTCATACACTTCTCAAATGATAAGAACAGGAAAGTATTTTGCTAACCTTATAAAGTAGGAGTATAGTATGGCTGATAATAGATTTAATAAAAAGACTATAGAGGATATAGATGTAAAAGGCAAGAAAGTATTGCTTAGATGTGATTTGAATGTGCCTATACATGATGGCGAGATAACTGATAAGCAAAGAATCATTGCATCTATACCAACTATAAAGTACCTTGTTAAGAATGGTGCGAAACTTATAATTTGTTCACACCTCGGAAAACCTGAGAAGAGACAAAACTTAGAGCCTGTTTGCAATGCTTTATCTAAAGAATGCAAAATGCCTATAAAGTTTTTGTCAAGTGATAGAGTAGTGGATGACTATGTAAAGAGTGAAGTTGATAAATTAGAAAATGGACAAATAGTAATGCTTCAAAATACAAGATGGAGAGATGAAGAGAGCAAGAATGAAGAGAGTTTTTCTAAGGAACTTGCTTCTTTGTGCGATGTATTTGTATATGATGCATTTGGTACTTGCCATAGAGCGCATTGCTCAACTGCAGGTGTTACTAAGTTTGTACCAGTATCTGTAGCAGGATATCTTATAAAGGCAGAACTTGATAAGCTTTGCAATTATATTGATAACCCAAAGAGACCATTTGTTACTATTTTAGGTGGTTCAAAAGTTGCAGATAAGTTAAAAGTAATTGATAAAGCACTTGATAGATCTGATACAGTAATTATTGGTGGTGGTATGGCATACACTTTCTTAAAGGGTATGGGATATGAGATAGGAAAATCACTTGTAGATGAATCACAAATTGATTACTGTATGCAAATGGTTGATAAAGCAAAGAAACTTGGCAAGAAATTGGTATTGCCAGTTGACTGTGTTGCTGCAAAAGAATTCCCAGAACCACTTACTAATACTAATATTGAAACTAAGACCTTCGCTGTAGATAAGATGGAAAGTGATTACATGGGACTTGATGTAGGTCCTGAAACTATAAAGCTAATGGTTAAATATATGCTTAAAGCTAAGACAATTTTGTGGAATGGTCCAGTGGGCCTTTTTGAAAATCAAAAGTTTGCACTCGGCACTTACAGCATAGCAAAATGTATGTCTAATCTTAAGAATACTGTCACAATAATTGGTGGTGGTGATTCTGCTTCAGCAGTTAATAACTTTAAACTTGCTGATAAGATGACTCATATATCTACTGGTGGTGGAGCAACATTGGATTTCTTAAAAGGCGAGCCGCTTCCTGGCATTGAATGTTTGACTGACAAATAATGTAGGGGCGGATATATTCCGCCCTGTTTTATGAATATGCAGAAGATAGAACAAAACAAAATAAGAAACTTTTCTATAATTGCACATATCGATCATGGCAAGAGTACTTTGGCTGATAGAATTCTTGAACTTACAGGAACTCTCACAGAAAGAGAGATGAAAGAGCAAGTACTTGATAACATGGATATAGAAAGGGAACGTGGTATCACAATTAAGTCTCAGACAGTTCGCATTACATATAAGGCGGATGATGGTGAGGAGTATATATTTAATTTGATTGATACTCCTGGTCATGTGGATTTTACTTATGAAGTTAGTAGATCACTTGCTGCTTGTGAAGGTGCTTTGCTTGTAGTTGATGCAGCGCAAGGCATAGAGGCGCAGACATTAGCAAATGTGTATCTCGCACTTGACCATAATCTTGAGATAGTTCCTGTGATTAATAAAATTGATTTACCATCTGCAGAACCGGATAGAGTGTGCAAAGAAATAGAAGATGTGATAGGGATAGATTGTAGTAATGCTCCTAAGATATCTGCCAAGACTGGAATGAATGTACATGATGTACTTGAAGCAATAGTTAATAAGGTGCCTGCACCAAATGGTGATGAGACTAAAGCTTTAAAGGCATTGATATTTGATTCAATCTATGATGCATATAAGGGAGTTATAGTATTTGTAAGAGTTTTTGATGGTACAGTAAAAAAAGGCACTAAGATAAAAATGATAGCAACAGGTGCAGAGTTTGAAGTAGTAGAGGTTGGAGTTTTTGGCGCTGGAAAATATTTGCCTTGTGATGAACTTTACCCTGGCTATGTAGGATATATAACTGCATCAATTAAAAGTATAAAAGATACAAGAGTTGGTGATACAGTAACTGAAGTGGGGAATGAGTGTAAAGCGTTACCTGGATATAAAAAAGTTACTCCGATGGTATATTGTGGATTGTATCCAAGTGATGGACAGAAATATCCTGACCTGAGAGATGCATTAGAAAAATTACAATTGAATGATGCATCATTACAGTATGAACCAGAAACTTCAGTCGCTTTAGGATTTGGATTTAGATGTGGCTTCCTTGGTTTGCTTCATCTAGATGTTATTGAAGAAAGGCTTGAAAGAGAATTTGATTTGGATTTGGTGACAACTTCTCCTTCGGTTGTATATCATGTGTATAAAACTGATGGCACTATGGAGATACTTACTAACCCATCAAATTTACCAGATCCATCAAATATAGATCATATGGAAGAACCAATAGTAAATGCAGAGATAATGGTTACAAAGGATTATATTGGTTCCATTATGAAATTATGTGAAGAACGAAGAGGCGTGTACTTGAATATAGATTATATAGAAGAAAATAGAGCAGTTTTGAAATATGAGTTACCTCTAAATGAAATAATATATGATTTCTTCGATGCGTTAAAATCACGAAGTAGAGGTTACGCATCACTTGATTATAATCTGAAAGGTTATCAAAAATCTAATTTATGCAAACTCGACATACTTGTTAATAAAGAAAATATAGATGCACTTTCATTTATAGTATTTAGAGATTCGGCAGAAGAACGTGGTAGAAGAATGTGTGAAAAACTAAAGGAAGAAATTCCACGGCAACTTTTCGAGATACCACTTCAAGCTGCTATAGGTGGTAAAGTCATAGCGAGAGAAACAATTAAAGCCTTAAGAAAGGATGTACTTGCTAAATGCTATGGTGGAGATATCACACGTAAGAAAAAATTGCTCGAAAAACAAAAAGAAGGCAAGAAGAGAATGAAACAATTTGGAGCGGTTGAGATACCGCAGAGTGCATTTATGGCAGTGCTCAAACTGGATGCTGAGTAATCACATCCTAATTAACAGCAAATGAGAAAGGGGCAGTATGAATTTTAAAAAAGCTAAACTTTTGTGTCTAATGATATTATTATCATTAGTCGCATGTACTAAGAAAACAGACGACATAAAAGAAAAGTTGTATGTTTATAATTGGGGAATCTATATTGATAAGTCAGTTATAGGTATGTTTCAGGATAAGTATAACTGTGAAGTCATATATGATGAGTTTGATACCAATGAAGAGATGTATGCAGTGGTATCATCCAATGCAAGGGTCTATGATGTACTTTGCCCTACGGATTATATGATAGAAAAAATGATTAATCAGGGCATGCTTTATGAGTATGACATCAAGGAACTTAGCAATTATAAAAACATTGATAAAAGAATTTTGAAAATTATAAGTTCTTTTGATAAAAACAATTCATATGTAGTGCCATATGTGCATTCTACTTTGGGTATGATTTATAACAAGTCTGAACTAGATAGAAAGGGATTGCCATATCCAAAGAAATGGGCTGATATGTGGTATGAAGGTTATAAGGGTGAACTCCTTATGCAAGATGCCATGAGGGATTTACTCATGGTTGGACTAAAAAAGAATAAGTATTCTTTAAATACAAAGAATCAAGATGAACTTGATAAGGCAACAGAGGATTTAATATTACAGAAACCACTTGTCAATGCGTATATGATTGATGACTTGCGTGATAAAATGGTAGGCGGAAATGGAACTATTGCTGTAATGTATAGTGGGGAAGTGGAATATATAGAGACTGAGGGCTCACAGTATCAATATGAATATATTTTGCCAGAAGAGGGAGTAAATTTCACTATAGATGCATGGGTGATACCAAAGAATGCACAAAATGTAAGTCTCGCTAAAAAATGGATTGATTTTATGCTTGAACCAGAGATTGCTTTATTGAATTTTGATGAGATGCATTATGGTATAGCAAATTTAAAAACTATAGAACTTATAAGAGAGAGAGATGGAGAAGATATAATTAAAAATGAAGCAATATTTCCAAATCTTGACAATATAGATTGTTATGAGTTGTATAGAGATTTAGGAGATTTCGAAGAAAACTATAATGTGGCGTATAAGAAGATAAAGTCATAATATGAATATTAGCTTTACAACATTTTTAATTGCATGCCCACTTGTAGGCTTAGCAGGTTTTGTAGATTCTATAGCAGGTGGTGGTGGACTTATATCTTTGCCTGCATATTTGATTGCGGGGTTGCCACCAGTAAATGCATCTGCTACCAATAAATTATCTGCTGGAATGGGCACTACTGTTTCGTTTGGAAACTATACAAAGAATAAATTTGTAGACTTTAAATTAGCAGTACCTTGCATATTGATAGCTATGATGTTTTCGGGTCTAGGTGCTAAGGTACAAATGATGATACCAGAATACTACCTAAAGATATTTATGCTAGTAGCACTTCCCATCACTATGTTATTAGTGCTTAATAAAAAAACTTTAAAGTCAAATAAGATATTTAATATAAAACTTACTCCAAGGGTTTATTTGTTAGCTGGAATGATTTCAGCGCTAATGGGTTTTTATGATGGAATATATGGACCAGCTACAGGCACATTCTTACTTATATTTTTTGTAAAAGTTGTAGGAATGAATATAAAGGAATCTAATGGTATAGCAAAGGCAATTAACTGGGCAACAAATATGGGTGGGCTTGCATCATTTTTAATGGCTGGAAAGACAGTAATAGTTTTGGGGCTTGCCGCTGGAATGTGTAGTATGATAGGAAGCTATCTTGGATCTAAGTTATTTATAAAGAAGGGTGTAAGCGTAACTAGACCAATTATGATAATTGTAATGTCGATTTTCATTATACGAATTGTGTTAGAACTTTTACATGTTATATAGGTAATTTTGACTGATAGTCTAAGGAGAAACGATGTATGTTGTAATTACCGGCGCTAGCCGTGGTATAGGCAAAGCCCTAGCATATAAATTTGCAGAGCATGGATATGATTTGGTTTTAACTTGTGAAAAGAATGTTGACTTATTAAATACTATAAAAAATGAGATTGAAAGCAAATTCAATAGAAATGTTATAATAATAAAAGGATTACTAAGTGAAAACGATTTGCCAAGTGATATATATATACTTATAAATAATGCAGGGAAATGTGACTACAGCTTAATTCAAGATATATCTTATAATAAATTTAAAGATATAATATATTCAAATCTTGACTACACTTTTTTAACAACTAAACTAATTAGTCAAAGAATGATTAATGATAAGCAAGGAGTCATTGTAAATATTTCATCTATGTGGGGCATACTTGGATCATCAATGGAGGCGGTTTATTCTATGACCAAGGGTGGAATCAATGCATTTACAAAATCTCTAGCTAAAGAGTTTAAAGATTCAAACGTTGATGTTATAGCTTTCGCTCTCGGTGCAGTAGATACAGAAATGAATAATCATTTATCAAAAGAAGAGAGAATGGAATTTATAAAAACACTTGATGATGGTAGAATGTTGACGTGCGATGAGGTTGCAGAAAGCATTTACAATATAGTATTAACTAAGAAGTATAACAGTGGAGATGTAATTGAATTAAACAATGGGCTAACATAGCCCGTAAGAGGTAAAATGGTTTATGATGTAATAATAATTGGTGCTGGCCCAGCAGGATTAACTGCTGGCATATATGCAAAGAGGGCATGCCTTAATGCTTTGGTTTTGCGCGATAAATATGCAGTAAGTAGTCAGATATGTAATACTTATGAGGTGTGTAACTATACTGGGTTTAATAATATATCAGGTCAGGATTTGTATGACAATTTTGAAAAACATGCAAAAGAGATTGGTGTCGAGATAGTTGATGAAAAAGCATTGGAGATAACGGATATCTACCTTGACGTAAAGAAAGTAAAGACAAAAAATGCTGAGTATGAAACAAAAACTATAATCCTTGCAAGTGGAGGGACTCCAAAGAAGGGTGGATTTGAGAGAGAAGATGATTTTATAGGAAATGGTGTATCGTATTGTGCGACTTGCGATGGAGCATTTTTTAAAGATAAAGAAGTTGCTGTAATTGGTGGTGGAGATGTAGCGGTTGAAGATGCAATATTTTTATCAAGATTTGCAAAAAAAGTATATTTATTGGTTAGAAAAAATGAAATGAGGGCAACTAAAGCTTTACAAGAAGAGATATTGAAGGCGACAAATGTTGAGATTTTTTATGAGACAGTTGTCAAAAGTATTATAGGTGATGATAAGTTTGAAGGTTTGCTCATTAAATTCAAAAATGATATAATACTTTCAGAGCTTAGTGTTGACGGAGTATTTGTAGGAATCGGTATGAATCCAGACACATCACTTTTGAAAGATAAGGTAGAAATGGATGGAGACTATATTAAAGCTGATGAAACTTGTGAGACAAGTGTAAAGGGAATATTTGTAGCTGGTGATGTTAGAAAAAAGCAACTTAGACAGGTAATTACTGCATGTGCAGATGGTGCAAATGCAATCACCTCAGTACAAAAGTATCTACTTGAAAAAACTAAATAGGGGCAAATTTTAAATTACATAAATAATGAAAACTATTATTACAAAAAAAGTTAGTGACAAATTAGAAAAAGTCAATAATGATGATAAGTGCTATTATATTTATATACTAAAGTGCGAAAATGGAATATTATATACTGGAGTTACTACGGATTATAGAAGAAGATTTAATGAGCACAGTAGAGTTAATGGATCAAAAAATGGAGCTAAGTTTACTAAAAGCCATAAACCTAAGAAGATTGTAGCACTTTGGAAAACAAGTGGAAGAAGTAATGCACAAAAACTTGAAACAAGAATTAAACAACTTTCAAAGGCTGATAAATTGAACTTAATAAGTGATAATAAGACTTTTAAAATATACTTTAATGATTTGCTTGATTGTAAATTGTATAAAATAGTAAGGAAAGGCGAGTATGCATAAATATTTAAGAGCTGTCGGCTTTAGTCAATATGAAAAGAGATCACAGGTTGACGACTTTTTTAAAGAAAATTTAAAAGATGAGAATCTTATCAGTACCTATATGAGTAGTGATATGAGACTTTGTGGACAGTATAATGTACAAGTTTGTCCAAATGCTGGAGTGACTATAATTGGCGAGCAAGAAAAAAATCAATTAACATTAATTGATTTCTATTATCCATATTTAAAAGGTTATGACTATACACTTATACAGGAATGTACTATAGAGAGACATAGCGATAAGGAATCATATGCTGGAATTATAGATGACTATAGGATGGGCATAGCACTTATATTTTATTTGACTAATGGCAATGTGTATAATAGTTTGATAAAATCACATAAATTAAGTGATATAAAGATTGACAAGATATTTTTATCTGCATTATCAATAAGTGGCAAGATTATACTTCCGATTGATAAGAAAAAATTATCTGAGAATGAATTCAAAGATAAAGCAAAACTTAATATGGACTACGAATATGATGATTACGATGAAGATGATGCATATGATGATAGTGATGATGAGCCACCAATTACTACAAGATTGATTGGAGATATGGATGATTTTTCAGATGGAATAGGTGGAAAGGCAATAAGTATTGGGATAGGCTTTAAAGTGCCTAAGAATTCTATAGGTGTGCAGGAGAGTAGGTTAAAAAATGAGGATCTATATTCTATAGTTGAAACAAGTCTTGTGCCATATGGCATAGAATGT
>OMRR01000122.1 GCA_900313535.1 uncultured Eubacteriales bacterium | reverse complement strand
TATTACTGATATTTGCTTCTTTGTAATGATATTATCAATGACTATATCAACTTTGGGTACTTATTGGAAGGAAGAGGCTTTCTATGGAAATGCAGGAAGATATCAAGGACTTGAATGTTGGCTTACTTATTTCCTGGCATACTTAGGAGTATCAAAAACTTTTAGATTTAAAAAGTTTTATCTTGACTGGGCAATTCTTGCGGGTTGCTTTGCATGTATATGGGCGATGTTGGATTTCTTCCAGCTTGATCCATTTGGCTTCTTTAGAAATGTCGGTGACATACAAAAAGGAATGTTCACATCAAGTGTAGGAAACTTAAACACATTTACTAATTACTCTATCATGATGTTTGCTGTGTCAGCTTCTATGTTCTTGGTTGAAAAGAATGGATATAAATTAATATTTTATGGTGTTACAACATTGATAACTTGTGCAGGAACAATGTTTGGACTTGCAGATAATTCAGTAATTGGATTTGCAGCAATTTTTGTTGTTTTGCCTTTTATTGCTTTAGATACAAGAAGGTCTTTACTTAGATATGTAATATTGATTGACATATTCTTTTTGTCAATATTGATATTTAGAATAGCTTGTAATTTCCCACATAACTCATGGCAAGATTCATTCTTTATGGATTTGTCAGTAAATAAGATTAATGTATTGTTTGTCTTATTACCTTTGATCGCTTTAACAGTAGCTTTGTATTTTTACTTAAACAAGTTAAATCCAAATTATGGAGATGGCGTTTCAAGTGGCTTAACACCATTAGATTCATTGATGCCAAGTGGATTTAAAAAAGTGTATTCAATTATAGTAATACTATTATTCTTATTTGGACTTTACATAGTATTGGATGTAAATATATTTAAACAACATGATGAGACATGGTTAAAGTTACCGGCAGCTGGACAATTAATTATCAACGATGATTGGGGAACTCACCGTGGACATAACTGGAGAATAGCTTTTACTAATTTCACTCAAAACTTTAGTTGGTTCCAAAGACTCTTTGGATATGGACCAGATACATATTTGATAGTTTCAGAAAGAACATTCTACGAAGAAATGGTTAATAGATATCACGAAGTTTACGATAGTGCCCATAATGAGTATATTAACTATTTAATATGTGAAGGATTGATTGGACTTATTGCATATCTAGGTATATTCATATCTGCAATGAAGAATGGAATTAAGAATTTATCAAAGAATCCATTTATCTTAGCACCAGTAATGGCAGTATTGGCATATATGGCACAGGCTGTTGTTAACATCGCTATACCTATCACTACTCCTGTGTTCTTTACACTTATGTATATGTGTGCTGCTGAAAATGTAAAAGAGAGTTATTTACAGATAGATGCGCAATAATTCAAAAAATGAAAATATATATAGAAGTTCGTTGAAATTAGCACTTACCATAGTGCTAATTTTAATGCTTGGATTAATATTTGTTAGAACTTGGACTACTAATTACAATATCATATTGAGATTTCCATATGTATTAAAAGGAAATATATTTCTTATGCTTGTATATATGGTACTCACATATGTATTTATGATTTTGCTTGATGTAAATAATTTTTCAGAATATAGACCAGCCAATATTATTTTTTCTGAAAGTTTAGCTGTGATATTTTGCAATATACTTGTGTACTTTGTGATTATAATACCAGCTGCAGCACTTGGATTGATGCCAATGTTGCCTTTGGTGTTCATGACACTTATAGATATATTACTAATAGTATTTTGGGCTATAATCACTTATTATATATATAGAAAAGTGTTTCCTGCCAAAGAATTATTACTCATATCTACAGGAAGCAATATTGATGAGATAGCATTTAAGTTAACTAAAAGAGATGATCTATACTTGATTAAAGAAAAAGTAATTTATGATGATAAGGATTTAGATGAAATATATAGTAAATGTAATAATTATGACAACATTTTAATAGGGGATGTGACATCGGAAATTAGAAACGACATAATTAAACACTGTTTTGATAATTCAAGGAATATATATGTTGTTCCTAAGATATCAGATATATTGTTAAAGTTTAGTGAAGATATTTTGCTTTTCGATATGCCTATTTATTTATCTACATCTTTTGGGTTAACTATAGAGACTAAGTTTTTTAAAAGACTAATTGACATAGTAATAAGTATATTAGTACTAGTTGTGTTTTTGCCTATATGGCTTTTAGTAGCATTACTTATAAAGATAGAGGATGGGGGACCAGTATTTTTTAAGCAAGATAGAGTGACTAATGACAATAAGATATTTAAAGTAATAAAATACAGGTCAATGAAAGTGACAGATAGTAAAGATGTATTGCCTACTGTAAATGACGATGATAGAATTACAAAGATTGGAAAGTTTATAAGAAAATATCATATAGATGAAGTTCCACAATTTATAAATGTGCTTGTTGGTGACATGAGTATCGTAGGACCACGCCCTGAGCGAATAGAACATGTTGAATTGTATACAAAAGATATTAGCGAATTCCCATATAGGTCAAAAGTTAAAGCTGGAATCACAGGGCTTGCACAAATATATGGAAAATATAACACATCAGCGATAGATAAATTAAAATTAGACTTGATTTATATAAAGAAATGCAGTTTGATATTTGATTTTGAGTTAATGCTAAGGACACTTAGGGTATTGATAATGAAGGAAAATACTGAAGGATTTGATGTAGAAAAGCAAGAGTATATAAAAGAAAATGCAAAATAATTTAGTGAAAATATCGGTGATAATGCCGGTGTATAATGTAAGTGCTTATCTTGAGAAAGCAATTAATAGTGTGCTTGAGCAAAGCCTAAAAGATTTTGAGTTTTTTTTGGTTGATGATGGTAGTACGGATAATTCTGGAGAAATATGTGATAAATATGCAAAGCTTGATGATAGAATAATAGTGATACATCAGAAAAATGCAGGTGCACATAATGCAAGAAATAATGCACTAAAAATTGCAAAAGGCGAATATGTTTGCTTTTTTGATAGCGATGATTTTGTAGATAAAAACATGCTCAAAGATTTATATGAGCTTGCAAAAGATAATGATAGTGATTTAGTGATATCGGGTTTCTATATAAATACTTATTATGATAATGATAACTATATAGTATTAAATTATATACCATATACAGAAAATGGCAAGGAAGTAGAATGTTTTAATGATAGTAAGGTGTTTAGAAAACTTGCGTATAAGAATTTTGATAGAAATATGTTTTACTCTCCTTGGAACAAATTGTATAAACTTTCGTATTTGAAAGAAAGAAACATAACTTTTCCTATTACATATAGAGATGATTTTCCATTTGTATTAAATGTAATTAGAGATATACAAAATGTAGTGTATACTAAAAAACAGTATTATTATTTTATTCGCAAGAGGACAGAATCTGAAACGCAAAAGTATGTTGCCAATTTTTACTCAAAGAGGGAAGAAGAACATAAAGAAATGCTAGATATATATGAGTATTGGGGACTAATCGAAGACGAGTCTTCATTTGAAATGATATCACGCAGATATATTGATAGAATTGTTGAGTGTATGGTTAATATGTTTAACTCTGAGTGTAAATTGACAAAAAAAGAAAAGCAAGAAACTATTAAGTCGTATATTAGCACAGATTACTTCAACAAGAGCATAAAGGCTGCAAAACCACAAAGGTTATATTTAAAACTCATGTATATACCATTAAAACTTAGAAGCGTTTTACTTTGTTATACAATGTCACAATTTATATATTATGTAAAAAGAAGAAACATCAAGTTGTTTTCAACTTTGAAAACAAATAGATAAATGAGTAATGAAATAAAAAAAACAGTTGCAGTCATAGTAACTTATAATAGAATTGGTTTATTGAAGGAATGTATAGAAGCGTTAGCTAAGTCAGATGAATTAGTTGATGTATTGATTGTTAATAATGCAAGTAGCGATGGTACAAAAGAGTATCTTGATACTGTCGATGAGTTATATAATGATATAAAGTTTTATATTTATAATATGAATGAAAATTTGAATGGTGCCGGTGGATATAATTATGGATTAAATGAAGCGGCCAAACTCAATTATAAATACATTTGGCTTATGGATGATGATTGTATAGTAAATAGAAATTCATATAGTGAATTATTAAAAGTTGCTGATGAATTAAATGATAATTTCGGATTTCTATCAAGCAAGGTTTTGTGGAAAGATGGTAGTATATGTAAAACAAATGTGCAGAGAAAATCAGTTGCAAGAAAGATTAGGGATTTTTCATCGCACATTGTAAATGTTGATTTTGCCTCATTTGTATCATGCATTGTAAAGACAGAAGATGTGTTGAATGTTGGATTACCAATTAAAGAGTTTATCATATGGACTGATGACCTTGAGTGGACGAGAAGGCTTACATATAAGAAAGTTTATGAAGAAGCAAAGCCTGGCTATCTATGTAATGATAGTGTGGTTACACATAAGTGTGCGAACAACTTTGGAGTTACTATTGTGAAGGATACCAAGGAGAGATTGCCAAGATATAAATATATATATAGAAATGATGTGGTATGTTTTAGAAGAGAGGGAATAAGAGGCCATATATACATGGTAGTGAGAAATTTATATCATATAGTTAGGATATTACTTTTTGCACCTTATGACAAATTAGATAGAATAAATGTATTATTAAAAGGTTATTTTGAAGGATACAAGTATTATCCAGATATAGAGTATGTAAAGTAGTGTTTGTAGATACTAAATAGATAAGGAATAAATATGAAAATTATAATTGTTGGTTGCGGAAAAGTTGGATATACGCTAGCACATAATTTGGCCGATGAAAAGCATGACATTACATTGATTGATAAATCGCAAAGTGTAATTGATAATGTATTGTCAATGGTTGACTGTATGTGTGTAGTCGGAAATGGTGCTATTCAATCTGTTTTGTTAGAGGCACAAGTGGATAAGGCAGATTATTTGATTGCATGTACAGATAGCGACGAGATAAATATATTGACTTGTCTTATGGCAAGGAAGAGTTCTAACTGTAGAACTATAGCAAGAATTCGCAATCCTGAGTATGCAAAACAGATAGAATATATTATGCAAGAGATGGATATTTCCATGACGATTAATCCAGAACTTGCCACTGCAAGAGAGATTGCTAGGATATTAAGATATCCAAAGTCAATATCATCTGATTCGTTTTTTAAGGGCAGACTTAATACTTTGATGATAAAAATACCAGACAATTCAAAGGTTATAGGAATGAAGTTGATGGACATTAATAAAACATTGAATTGTAATATATTGGTTTGTGCTATTGAAAGAGAAGATGATATAATAATACCAAATGGTAATTCAATTATAGAAAAAGGAGACAAAATTCTATTTGCTGCAGAACATAGTAATGTAGTTAACTTTTTCAAGGTCATAGGATATGATTATAAACAAGTAAATTCATATATGATTATTGGTGCTGGAAGAATAACTCATTATCTTATTGATATTTTATTAAAAAACAATGTAAAGAGTAATATAAAAGTAATTGATATTGATAAAAGCAGTTGTGATAAAATAGCAGAAAAGTATCCAGAGATATCTGTGGTAAAGGCAGATGCAACTGAAAAGAATTTATTGCTAAAGGAAGGAATCCATGATGTTGACGCATTCATCACTCTTACAGGAATGGATGAACAAAATATCATTCTTGCATTGCTTGCTAATAGCGAAAAGACTAAGACAATAGCAAAAATCAATCATTTGAATTTTGTCGATTCATTAAAAGATTTGCAGCTTGGAAGTATAGTTAATCCAGAAAGAATAGCTGCAAACATAATGTTATCATATGTTAGAGCATCAATTAATAGTAGAAATAGTAATATAGAGACTTTATATAGATTGTTTAATGACAGAGTCGAAGTACTCGGATTTAAAATCAAAAATGAGTCTATAGTAACAAATATTAAATTGAAGGATTTAAAGCTAAAACCTAATGTTATGATAGTTGGTATATTTAGAAAAGGTTCAGTTATAAAACCAAATGGCTTTGATGAGTTTTATGTAGGGGATAGCGTGGTTATTATAACAAAAGATAATGTATTTAATGATATAGTAGATATAGTGAGTGAAAAGTAATTTGTGAATATAAAGAAGGTACTAAACTACATAGGAGTCATGATGATAATAGAAGCAGCGCTTATGTTATTACCTTTTTTAGTTTCTATTTTATATAGTGAAGTTGTTGGGAAGTATTTCTTAATAGTGGCATTATTATTATTGATATTTGGTTTTATATTATACAAGGTGTTTGCTGGAGACAGTAGTTTTTATTCGGCGGAAGGCTTTGTGACAGTTTCACTAGGCTGGATTGTATTATCGCTATTTGGCGCATTGCCATTTTATTTATCTGGAGAAATACCAAGTTATGTAGATGCAATTTTTGAAACGGTTTCTGGTTTTACTACAACTGGTGCTACAATACTAAGTGATGTGACTAAGCTTTCTAAAAGTATTAATTTTTGGAGATGTTTTACTCACTTTGTAGGAGTCATGGGTGTACTAGTACTTATGCTTGCTATAATTCCTACTAAAAGTGAAAATATGCAAATAATGAAAGCTGAAAGCCCTGGACCTCAAGTTGGAAAACTTGTTCCAAAAGTAGCTGATACTGCAAGAACATTGTATTTAATATATATATTTTTAACAAGTATAGCTATAATATCGTATAAGCTAAGTGGCATGCCTTTATATGATTCAATATGTATAGGATTTGGTACTGCTGGCACTGGAGGATTTGTAGTTACAGCGAATGGTTGTGCAGATTATAATTATGTAAGTCAAACATTGATAGCAATATTTATGTTAGTGTTTGGAGTTAACTTCAATTTGTATTATCTTGTATTAATTAAAAAGTTTAGAGATGCTTTAAGTTCAGAAGAATTTAAAGTGTATATTGGAATCGTGCTATTTTCTGTGGCAATAATCTTTTTCAACGTGTTAAACCAATATGATAGTTATAATGATGCTTTACATAATTCATTATTCCATGTCTCTTCAATAATGACAACTACTGGTTTTGCCATAGGTGATTACACAAGATGGCCAGTGTTATCACAAATTATACTTTTAACACTTATGATATGTGGTGCTTGTGCAGGTTCAACTGCAGGTGGTATCAAGGTATCTAGAGTGATCATAGGAATTAAATCAACAATTAATGAATTATATGTACAATTGCATCCTAGTAGTGTAAAGGTTTTGAGATTTGAAGGAAAGGCAATGGCAAATGAAACAGTTAGTACGGTTTTGGCATATATTATAATATATATATTTATTTGTATAACTGGAATATTTTTAATTTCACTTGAGAATTTTGATTTTGCTACAACAATCTCTTCTGTATTAGAAACTTTTAATAATATTGGACTTGGCTTATCAAAAATTGGACCCAAAGGTAATTTTTCAATATTTAATAAGTTTTCAAAGAGTGTATTTATTATTCTGATGTTGACTGGTAGATTAGAAATATTCCCAATTATAATGTTGTTTTCTAAGAAAACTTGGAAGAGGTCAAGATAATGATTATAAGTAAAACACCATTTAGAATATCGTTTTTCGGTGGGGGAACTGACTTCGCTGACTTTTATAATGAGTATGGTGGGAGAGTAATATCGACTACTATAGACAAATATTGCTATGTAAATGTTAGACCGCTTCCTGAATTTTTTGAATATAAGGATGAAATAATATACTCAAAAATAGAACAGGTTAAAGATATAGAAGAAATTAATCACCCGATGGTTAGAAATTGTCTAAAATTGCTTGATGTAAAGAATATAAAAGTATACTACGATGCTGATTTGCCTGCGCGAACTGGTCTTGGTACTTCATCATCATTTGCTGTAGGACTATTGAATTGTTTACTTAGATTAAAAAATGATAATATATTTAGAGAACTTAATACCCCAAATGGAATGTATAAGTATAAGACAAAACTTGCGGATGATGCTATATATGTAGAGAGAGAGATGTGCAAAGAGGCAGGTGGGATACAAGATCAAATAGCTGCTTCATTTGGAAATCTAAACATTGTATACATGGGTAAAGAGTTTACTAGTAGTTATAATGTAAAAAACATACCTCTTAATTATGAAGAAAAAAGTAAGTTCAATGAAAACTTGATGATGTTCTTTACTGGCATATCAAGAAACTCATTTGAAATTCAAAATAAAACTCAAGTACAATTAGGAAGCAATATTAATAAATTAATTGAGATGAATAAACTCGTAGATACGGCATATGATTATTTATTATCAAAAGATTTTGATGAGTTTGGTAAATTACTTGATTATACATGGAAATTGAAACGAGGTCTCAATAATAGTATTAGTAATGATTTTATAGATGAGATATATAGTGAGGCAATGAATGTTGGGGCTTTAGGAGGGAAATTACTCGGTGCAGGTGGCGGAGGTTTTATGTTATTTTATATAAGAAAAGAATATCAGGATAAGCTGAGAGGTAAACTTAAAAAATTGCTTGAAATACCTTTTAAGTTTGATGAAGAAGGTACAAAAATAATATATAGGACATTGTAAAGGAAGAGGAGACATATGTTTAAAAAAGTAGACACTGGATTAAATTTCGTTGAGCACGAGCATGAGATTGAGAAGTATTGGAAAGACAATAATATCAATGATATTTGCTTGCAACATAATATTGAAAAGAAAAAAGGGAATTCTTATGTTTTCTATGATGGACCACCTACTGCAAATGGAAAGCCACATATAGGACATGTAGAGACAAGAGCATTTAAAGACTTGATACCAAGATTTCATGCAATGAGAGGTGCTTATGTGCCAAGGAAGGCTGGATGGGATACTCATGGTCTTCCAGTTGAACTTGAAGTTGAGAAGCAACTTGGTATAAATGGAAAAGAGCAAATAGAGAGTTATGGCATAGAGCCATTCATTGAGAAGTGTAAAGAAAATGTGTGGAAATACAAAGGAATGTGGGAAGACTTCTCTTATAAAGTTGCTTTTAATGCAGATATGGATAATCCATATGTTACATATTATGATGATTATATAGAATCAGAGTGGTGGGCACTTAAAACTTTATTTGATAAAGGTTTATTATACAAGAGTTTTAAAATAGTACCTTATTGTCCAAGATGTGGAACTCCACTTAGTAGTCACGAAGTTGCACAAGGCTATAAAGATATTAAAACTAAAACAGCAGTTGTAAGATTTAAGTTAGAAGGAAAAGATGAATATTTCCTTGCATGGACAACTACACCATGGACTTTACCATCAAATCTTGGTCTTTGTGTTAATCCTGATTATGAGTATGTAAAGATTAAGTGCATAGATGGCTATACATATATCTTGGCAAAGGAATTAGTAGATACAGTTCTTTATTGTATCAAGACAGAAAATGAGAATGAGAAGAAATATGAAATACTAGAAACATACAAGGGCAAAGATTTAGTTGGAATGAAATATGAGCCACTATATCCTTTTGCAACTGAAATTATAAAGAAACAAAAGAAAAAAGCATTTGAAGTTGTCGCAGATAGTTATGTAACATCTGAAAATGGTACAGGTATAGTTCATATAGCTCCAGCTTTTGGTGAAGATGATAATAGAGTCTGTATGAAGAATGGTATAGGATTTGTTCAATTCGTTGACCAAAAGGGAAATATGACTGAAGAGACCGGTGAGTTTGCTGGTAAGTCAGTAATTGATGCGGATCCACTTGTACTTAAGAATTTAAAAGAAAGAGAATTATTATTTGATTCTCCAATAATTGAGCACTCATATCCACATTGTTGGAGATGTAACACACCACTTATTTATTATGCAAGAGAGTCTTGGTTTATCAAGATGACAGATGTTAAAGAGCAGTTAATAAAGAATAATAACACTATTAAGTGGTATCCAGAAAGTATAGGCAAAGGCAGATTTGGTGATTGGCTTGAAAATGTACAGGATTGGGGCATATCAAGAAATAGATATTGGGGTACCCCACTTAATATATGGGAATGTGAAGACTGCGGAGAAAGGATTGCTATAGGTAGTAAGGCAGAATTAAAAGAAAAAGCAATTGAAAAAATTGACGATGTGGAATTACACAGACCATTTATCGATGAAGTCCATGTTACTTGTCCTCACTGCAAAAAAAAGATGACAAGAGTAAAGGAAGTTATAGATTGCTGGTTTGATAGTGGAGCAATGCCATATGCTCAACATCACTATCCATTTGAAAATAAAGAGTTGTTTGAAGAACAATTCCCTGCTTCTTTCATTTGCGAAGCTGTGGATCAAACAAGAGGTTGGTTTTATTCTTTACTTGCAGAGTCTACACTTTTATTTGGGAAGTCTTGTTTTGAAAATTGTTTGGTTCTTGGACATGTACAAGATGAACATGGTCAAAAAATGTCAAAGAGCAAAGGTAATGCTGTAGAACCTATGGACGCACTTTCAAAGTTTGGTGCAGATAGTATAAGATGGTTCTTCTATACAAATTCTTCTCCATGGTTACCAAAAAGATTTTCGGAAAAATCAGTGCTTGAAGGACAAAGCAAGTTCCTTGGAACTTTACACAATGCATATGCATTCTTTGTACTTTATGCGAATATAGATAATTTTGATCCAAAAGTTCACAAACTTGATGAAAAATCATTAAACAAAATGGATAAGTGGCTTTTGTCAAAGTTAAATATAACTATCAAAAAAGTCACAGATGATTTACTTAATTTTAGAATTACTGAATCTACACAAAGTATATTTAAGTTTGTAGATGAGTTGTCAAATTGGTATATAAGAAGAAACAGAGATAGATTTTGGGCTTCTGGCATGGAGCAGGATAAGATAAATGCCTATTCAGTACTATATAAGACATTAGTTGAATTCTCTAAATTGATAGCTCCATATGTGCCATTTATAAGTGATGAGATATATACCAATCTTGTATTGTCGGCAAATAGTGATGATATTAAATCAGTTCATTTATGTGATTATCCTGTATGTGATGAAAAGTATATAGATAATAAACTTGAAGATGAGATGGAGATGGCTATAAAACTTGTGGAACTTGGACGTTCAGCAAGAAATGAAGCAAAGATTAAGAATAGACAACCACTTAGAAAAATGCTCGCTAAGTCAACTATACCACTTGATAATTATTACACTGATATAATTGCATCAGAATTAAATATCAAGAACGTTGAATTTAGAGATGATTTGAGTGAGTTTACTTCATATATATTTAAGCCACAATTAAAAACTGTTGGACCAAAGTATGGAAAACTTTTAAATGGTATCAAAGAATATTTGACAAATATTGATGGATCTAAGGCATATGCTGATTTGAAGGCTAATGGTCAAATTTCATTTGATGTCAATGGTACAAAGGTTGAACTTAAAGAAGAAGATTTGATCATAGAAGCATCAAAGAAAGAAGGATTTGTCACTGCCATAGATGGTCAAGTTACAGTAGTAATGGATGTAGCGCTTGATGAGGAACTTATAGAAGAGGGATACATAAGAGAGATAGTTTCCAAGATTCAAACAATGAGAAAAGAAGAAAACTTCGATGTAATGGATAAAATATATGTATACATATCTGACAACAAAAAGATTGAAGATATAGTATCAAGACATAAGGACTTATTACTTAAAGATATAATGGCAAAAGATGTAGTTATTGGAAACATTGATAATGATTCCATTGTGAAAGAATGGGATATTAATGATGAGAGTGTTAAAATCGCTATTAAAAAATAGAATAGTTGCGACAATTACATTGGTGATTTTTCTTTTTACTAACGTTGTATTTTCTAGTGACTATATATTTGATGACTTAAGTATCGGTGGACCAGTAGTCGTAATGGATAACAATATAGTTGTTACTGGTGATTCATTTGCAGGGAAGTTTTGTGAGTATGAGTCAAATAAAGACTTGAGAGTTACACCTTTTGCAAGAGCTGGTATGACTGTGATAGCGAATGCATTCATCATGGCGGAGGCCATGGACTATAGTCATATAAAATATGTATTAATATCAATTGGTGTCAATGACCAGTTTAATGAGACTCCACCATATTTATTTGAATCAAACTTAAGGTTTATACTAAATCATGCACTTGTAAATAATAAATATGTCATAATGCATAGCTATTTAAAATATTTTGCACCAATATATGATAGTAAAAAGTATTCTGCAATTATATATGACAATGTTATTAGGCGAGTGTGCAATGAATACGACAATGTGGTATATATAGATTGCAAAGATTTAGAGACACCTGAATACATATCAGATGATACGATGCATTATAACTCCAAATTTTACGACAAACTATATAATAGAGTTTTTAGAGAAATAGTGATTTATGAGAATATGAGGCACTAAAAATGCGTATTTTAGGCATTTTTGGTGCTTTTATATTGTTGCTTTTTTATACATATTATGCTAAAATATACAAGCATTTCAAAAAATCATGTTTACTATAGATTTGTAGCCCTGGTGCCGAAAGGTTAGCTACAAAGGTAAACAGAAGAAAAAACTAGGAGGAAAATTTAATGAGTGCAATTTCTATGAAACAGCTCTTAGAAGCTGGTGTTCATTTTGGTCATCAGACCAGACGTTGGAACCCTAAGATGGCTCCATATATCTTTACCGCTCGTAACGGTATTCACATTATTGAT
>OMRR01000087.1 GCA_900313535.1 uncultured Eubacteriales bacterium | reverse complement strand
GGCAAGTAAGTACAGGTGTATATTCAACATTGTCAACGATGATGACTTTGTTCCTAAACTCCCTATGGAAGAGTGTGAGTGGACTAAATACGGTAGGGTGGCAGGGATTTCATTTAGAGATAGTTTTTGGTCGAATCAGAGCAAATTAAATATTAGTATTTCGCTAGGATTAAATTATAGTCCACAAATACATGAAAATTATAATTTGTATAAATTTGCGACAGAGTATCGTGGTGATTTTGATAATCCTGTAAAAATTTCTTCAGCATTTTCTGAGATTTTTAATAATAAACACAATATGCGAAGTGAAAGTTATAGTTTTAATAATGAATATAATATTAATTTATGCATAGAAAAAACTGGATTTACAAACTTAGATAATGATTTGTTTAGGTGGACATTGCCATATCAGAAAAATGATTTGATAGAATATAAGCAATTACCATACAACAGGAAAATATGGACTTATTCTCAAAAAATGTGTCCACAGTTTTTATTTGCTAGTATAGGTGAAATGCTGCATGAGTATTCTGATTACGAGAATAGTGATGGAACAAGAGAAAGAGTTGATAGCAAGTTTAAGTTTTTTGTGATTTCAATGCCACCAAAGCTTGGTGAAGCGAGGAAAAGTTTTTTTAGTTTATATCCATTAAATTTAAGAGGATTGTATATAGAACACCCACATTATTTAGAAAGTTACGATACACTTACAAAATTAGTAAATACAACAGATTTTAAATAGTGAGCGTAGTATATGAAAGATAAAATAATTAAATGGATATTTATATTAGGTGTTTTATTTATTCTATATGTAACTTTTGTACCATATATATTTATTGAGATGTGGAATGTACAATCTGGTGGGAAACCATTTATTGAAAGGGTAGTAGATAAAACAAGAGAAAATATTGATAATTTAATAAATAGAAATAAATATAATGAGATTATTGATGAATATATAGAAGAAAGTTTTGGTGTTGTATCTAAAAAATTTGCAATTGTAGAAAAAGGTGCAGTTTATTATATAATTAAATTTGATGAAATAATGGATAAAAACTTTACAGTATATTACAATAAAGAGAAAAAAATTTGCGGTTCTAACTTTTACGAAATCCTAAGCACTGACCCTAAGTTCCAGCACCTATACAGCGAGTGGGTAAAGAAGCAGGTAGGGATAGAGGATGGAGATGTGGAACTGAAAATTGGTTTTTCAAAAGATAATATAAACTTTAATGGCATTATTAGTTTGAGTGAAGATTGTCATGAAATATTTGAAAACATAAATAGATATGAGGTAATGGATGCGTATATAAAAAATGTTATTGAAACTGATGAAAGCTCATTAAAAGAGAAAGCGGAGTATTATTATAATAAATTATTTATCAACAATGTCAATAATAAGAAGTATTATATTTATTTAATTGAAGCAGATTGTGATTTTAAAATTTTTATGAATAATAGAAGTGGTAATTATTATTCTTGCTGTTTTGAAAATAAAGAATTATCTAATTTTGAAAAGCATAATTGAATAAGTTCAATTATTTAATAAGTGCATAAAAGACATTGATTACGTTAGTCCTTTTAATGTGTGATTGTAATTAAAATTACGTTTTATAACCCTAGTGGATATAATTTTAATGGTTGCGAAGAAGTAAATTATTTATTAATTAAGTATGAAATTAAGATGCATAAAACCAACATGCTAAACTTCTAAAAATAGTGTGTAAAATGATAGACAGTATTAATAAGTGCTGATATAATTATATCAAAATGTATTAATAAAAGGGGCTTTTTATGGTGAAAATAAATTGCTTATCTAGTGGAACAGATGATTGCTTCCTTGTTGAAATCAAATATGACGACGACACTAAATTGAGACTATTGGTCGATGGCGGGAAGAATACTGAAAACTTAATCAAATATTTAAAAAGGATAAAAGGAAAAGAATATTTCACGATAGATTATATTATTGTTACGCATATAGATAGCGATCATATTAAAGGAATTATTGATTTATATGTTAGTAATGATTTTGATAAAAACATTGGGAATGCTAAACTTATATATAATTACATCGTTGATTGCCCTGAAATATCATATACTCAAGCGGAAAAACTGGAAAAGATTGTTAGGCATAAACAGGTAATGGTCACATATAAGAATGGTTATAAATTATACAATAATGACAAAATTATGTTTTTGTCATATGAAGATAGAAAGAATGAAGAATACTGTTATAATGAAATTAAAAAAAAGAAAGTAATATTAACATTTTTAAACCCTACATATGAAATGGTTTTAAATGTGCATAAAAACTATACTATGCATAGAAGAGATGCAGAATGTGTAAATAAAAGTTCAATTGTTTTTTTACTAGAATATAAAGATAAAGTAATGTTATTTACTGGAGATTGCTTTCTATGCGATGTGATAGATAAAATTAGTAATATATATGACAACACTGGTAATGCAAGTAATGCAAAAATAGATTTTATAAAAGTACCACATCATGGAGCATATCCTAACAACAAAGAAATCAAAGATTTGATAGAAAAATATAAATGTGATAAAATTTTTGTTACCTGTGGGGAGAAGGACAAGAAGCATCCGTCAAAAGATTTTTTAGAAAGTATTAAAGGTATGGATAAATTGAATTTATATTCTAACAATATAGGAAATTCTAATTATGATATTTTGAAATGTGGGACAGATAGTTACAAGAAAAAGCCAGAGCCAAAACTGCAACAAGAAGACGGAATTGTGATTTAAAAGTAAATGTAACTTCGTTATGAATTATGAAACAAGTTAAATGTGAAAAAAATATAGTAAAAATATCAACGCCAGAATCAGAATCAACAGGTGTATTGTTAAAGTGTGATTATATAAAGTCTGAATATAAAAAGAAGTATTACATAATTGTTACAAATGCACATGCAATTAATTGTGATTTATTGACAAAAGATTATAGAAATATCTCGCTTTTATTTTATAATGATAATGGAAAAGTAATTAATAGATTATTTGAAGAAAGAAGAGATTATGATAATGGTTATAGAATTATTGATGTATTTAATAATGAACATATAGATGAGCTAGATGTAATGGCAATATTGATAGAAGTGTGTGGTAATAATTGTATTTCGCTTGTAGATGAATATTCAGTTAATTCCGTAGCGAACGGAACAAATATTTTAGTTTTGGGATACCCAGGTATTTTGGATGAAGACAATGTGAATCGTATGGTGAAGTTGAATTGTATTGAGAGTACTTTATTCCCACAAAATGAGAATGTTAATGCATATAAAATAGTGGATGATATACATTATTATAGTGATTTAGATGATAAGATGATATTGCAAGGATTGTCTGGCGCACCAGTATTTGGCTGTATAGATAATTCATATTTTCTATTGGGGGTGAATAAAGCCATTTCAATAGTTGATGATGGTAAGAATCCATTTAAGCAAGTATATTATTTGAAAATTGAAACCATACTAAAGTTTTTGTATAAAAACAAAGTAATTGTTTATAAGCGCAATGATGAATACTCTTTTGTAATAAAATGGATTTACAGTGAGAATAATGATGGAAACATTAATAATAATAAAAAAGATATTAAATTAATTTTGATTGGCGGAAGTGGTAGTGGAAAGTCAAGCATTGTGAAAAGTTTAGCATTCAATAAGAAATATATAGATTCAGTTGGTGATGGTCAAACTACAAGAAGTACGGTGTTTTATAAATATAGCATCGGAAAAGAAAGGTTTTCTATAAATGTAGATTTATATAAAAATTATCGGGAATTTAAAAATAGTTCAATTCGTAAAATTGAAAAAAATAAAATATTTGAAATTTATAAGATATTTGTTAGTAGGGACAAGCAAATATATTTTTCAGATTATAAAAGTTTTTTAATGCAACTATATGATGATATTAACAAATGGTTTAACGATAATCTAATTAAGTACGATACTAATGAAAAATATTTATATCCTGATAAAATAATTGAAGAAAGTGTACTAAGTAATCAGAATTTAGTAGAAAGATGGAATAAACTAAAAGATAATATAAGAACATTCTTGATAGATAAGGCTAATAATAGTTTAGAAACAAAAGATAGTATTAGTTTTTTTGATATTCTATGTGAAGCTTTTGAATTTTATTACACACAAGGAAATGCAAAAACAATTTTTGAATTTGATCAAAATGAGAATAGAGGCAAGGAAATTTATAATAGATTATGTAAGGTTGAGGGCTTTTTTGATATAGAGGAAATTGAAGAAGTGCTAAAAAAAGAAAAAATTTATGATAATAACTTTGCTTCTAAATATGAAAATATAAATGATGTTGAAAAAAAAGAATATTTAAAAAAAATGAACAATAAAAATAGCGCCAACAGCTTGACATTTGGAAAAATGATTGACAATTTTTATGAATATTTATATAAGGTAATTATTAAAACAGTAGAGAACTATTTAAAAGAAAAGCACATAACTATAAGTAATTGTAGTGTTAAATATGATGATGAAGAAAAAAGGATTAGTATATATAATGTTAATGAAAGTGTTGAAGAATTGATAAAATATTGTTTAAAAGTTGATGATGGGAAATCGCTGACTGGAATGATAAAGTCGGTTGATGTCAAAGATAGTATATCTGAGAATTATGCCTATATATTTGATGAATTGGATATTAGTGAATTATTGTTGGTTGATACTTGTGGTTTAGATCATTTATCAAGCATGGATGATAATTACATTGAAGAATACTTTGGAGAGTTGTATTTTGCTGTAAAAGATAGGGTTGATAGTATTGATAATACAGGTGTGATTTTTGTTAAAAAGTTAGATGCAGGAAAACCAGATGAATTAAGAAGGTATCTTCCGATTTTAGAATTAAAACTCGGTATGGCACAGCAATATTTATTATTAACAGGTTCTGATATTAGATTTGGTGATGGATTTGTTGCTGAAGATGCCTTTATTGGAGATGAAATTAATAGAATTAAGATTATAACTCAATTAAAAAATGTACTCGACAATGTATTTAGCGATAAATACAAGAAAAATGTATTTGAAAAGAATATTAGTTTGTTTTGCGGAAAAGATGATATGGTGTTGTCAAATTATGTATTTGGTATTAGCAATTATAATTCTATTTATAGATTGTTAGCATCTATAAGAATGGATGAAAAAAATAGTATAGAAATTTTAGATATTGAAGAAGGAATATTTGATAATTTTGATTTTGAAAATTTTGTATGTTCAGTATTTGAAAATTCATCAATTCATGGGAAATACGATGCATACGGACAATCTCAAACTCAAAGTGCTAATACAGATAGATTAGCAAAGATAGATAGGAACAAAGATAAAACGTTGGGCTATTGGGGATATTATAATGATCAGTTTTACCAACTTTTTAGCGATGGATACGATAAGACTATAAAAGATTTTAGGCAAAATAAAGAAATTGAAGAAATGTTGATACAAGTATTAATAAGTAGCAAAGAAAGTATATTCGGGAAAAGAGATATACTTAAATATATAGAATATAAATATAATGTTGAAGAGGATAATAATGGGAAAGAATTTCGTAAATTATTAGAAAAAATGTACGAGAATAACTTTGCTTCTAAATATAAAGAGAGTAAAAAATATGCAAAAAGTGATATTTTGAATGAATTTGCATATTTGTATAACCCATTTGAGAATTATGATGAAGGGGTATTAAAAAAAGACAACAGGAGTACCATAATTCATGGCATTAAATTTAAAACAGATGAGATGTTTGATAATATGTTTAATTTTAGTATAGGATATAAATTAGATAGTATTAAACAAGGATTTTTAGCGTTATTTAAAAATAAAGTAAAGTTACAATTGGATAAAGATAAAAAAGAAAGGATATTAAATATTTTAAGGTTGGATAAAAGTTTTAAAAATAGTTTAGAAAATTTTAAAAATGAATTTGAAAACCGATATTTAATAAAAAACGATAAGAATTTCTTTTATAGATTTATGCAACAATATTTTGATTATGAAAGTAAAGGGTAATAATAAAATATAAGGGATAGTCATTAATGATGTATTTCAACATTTAAAATTTTTGATATAATATTTTTAAGTCATTGTATGTTTTAAAACAGTATAAAAATGCGAGAAAGTTATTGAGATGTGTTATTGCTCGGGTGGTTATGCTATTTTCATCATCAACTACTAGTTTTATAAAAACTAAAGCTGAAAGAGATATGCTTATGTGTGAAATCATAGTTATGCTATTTCTAATAGCATTAATCAGTTATCTATAAAAAAATAATCTCGCTCTTTTGTACTGGTTAGAGGTTATTTAATAACTATTACCAAGCATAACTGTTAGATTGCTGCCTTTCAATTAACTATATGTTGCACAATATTATAGATTTGTCAAATTGTATGCCAAGGGGAAAACGAGAAAAGTTAAATAGCAAGGTATAATACCTTATATGTAAAAATACTTATGATTATAAATACACTTTAATGCATATCTATAGAAGAAATGCTGGGAATTATTTGCAGATTGTTAATACAAAACCAATTTATAAAAAGTTTGATAAAAAAGAATTTTTGGCATGGAATGAAATGGAAAATCATGATAGGTGCATGGATGTAATGAATAATAAATTGAAAGATGAAGATGTAGCAAAACTTTTATATAAGATAATTAATGTGAAGAATAAAAAGGAATATATTGAGAAAAGCGAAGCTGAAAAGGCGGTTGCAGTTATGAAATTAATTGATATATCTATTCCATTAATGCAGTTATCAAGAGTTAGTGGGATTTATTATAATAAGATACAAAAATTAAGGATAGGGAAAGAGGGGAAGACGGTTAGTTTGACATATAAATGTGGATGATTTGTGTCCCTTTTATTCCCTTTTATTTCGTGGAGGATACTTTAATGAATAAGCTTAATAAGTTCGCAATGTCGGCATTGTTAATTGCGCTTGCCTTTGTACTTAGCCTTATAAAACTTTTGCATCTGCCTTTTGGTGGAAGTATAACAATGTTTTCTATGTTATTCATAGCATTGCCATCATATTTTTTTGGAGTAAAATATGGTTTTTTAGCAAGTTTTATTTATTCACTATTGCAACTTTTAGTTGACCCATATGTAATTCATCCAATGCAATTGTTTTTAGATTATATATTACCTTTTACTTGTTTTGGGGTAGCAGGATATTTTAGAAATAAGAAAAATGGAATATATGCTGGTTATGTACTTGGATGTGTGATAAGATTTTTATCTAGTTCTTTATCGGGATATATATTTTTTAAGGAATATGCACCTGAGGCATGGAACCCAATTGTATATACAGTAGCATATAATGGAAGTTATATATTTACTGAATGTGTGTTGACTATAATATTTATATCAATAAAGCAAATTAATAATTTAATTGAAGAGTATAGAGTTAAATGGAAATAATATGAGATGTTTGATAATTTCTGGTGGGGAATATTCAAAAATAAAACTCACCGATAAATATGATTTGGTTATTGCTTGCGACAAAGGATATTTGCATGCAAAGAAATTGAAGATAGCGCCAGATATTATTGTCGGAGATTTTGATTCATCAAAAGAACCTGTAAGTTGTCGTTGGGGCAAGCATTGCGAGCCCACCATAATAAAGGTTGATACAGAGAAAGATGACACTGACACAGGCCTTGCTATAAAATATGCTTTGCGGAATGGATATAAATACATAGATATAGTTTGTGCACTTGGAAAAAGACTAGACCATACATTAGCAAATATAAGTATGCTAAAATATATATGTGAAAATGGTGCAAAAGGTAGAATTATTTCAAATGATATAGAATTAATAGTTATAGGAAAAGGAAAAATTAACTTAACAAAAAGAAGCAATTCTTATTTATCAATTTTTTCGTTAAGTGATAAATCTAAAATCAATTACATTAAAGGAACAAAGTACGATACAAAGAATATAATCTTGAAAAATAGTTTTCCACTTGGTATTAGTAATGAGTTTAAAGGAAAAGTGGCAGAGGTAAGTGTTGAAAAAGGAATTATATTGATAAGCATAATTAAAAAATAGGATTTACAAAATGAATAGTGTAGAATTAACAAAAAAATTAATTGAAATTGAAAGCACAGACCCTGGTGTGTATGAATTTGAGATGGAGAAATTCATAAAAGCCTTTCTTGATAATTTAGCACCTTTGGGTGTGGAAGTATTTGAATCAGAAGTTTGTGATGGTAGAAAGAATATCATGGGTGTAATTAGACCTACTTTTGAAGAAGGACCAAAAGTAGTGTGGTTAGATGAGTATGAAACCATCTATCACAGAAATAAGAATAATGAAGACGACAATGAACTAATATTAATATGTCATATGGACACAGTTGTTGTTGGAAATGATTGGACTAAAGAGGCACTTAAGGCAACAGAGATTGATGGAAGGATCTATGGTAGAGGTTCTACTGATATGAAATCAGGTCTTGCTATTGCTCTAAATACTTTTGAATATGTAGCGAAGGTAATCAAAAAAGAAAATATAGATAAGGTTTTCAAAGTAATATTTACGGTTGATGAAGAGGCTGATATGAAAGGTGTTGAGAAAGCAATTAAGGATGGATGGATAAATAGCAAGTCATATATAGCTGATTTAGAACCTACTGATAAAATGATACAAGTTTCACACAAAGGAAGGTTTTGGATAAAACTTAAGGTGAAAGGTAAGACTGCACATGCAAGTATACCTGAACTAGGTATAGATGCAAATGCATGTTTGTCAGAAATAATTTCATTTGTTAGGAAAGAAGTGAGTGAATTGCCAGATGATGGAGAACTTGGAAAGAGTACAGTTACTTTTGGACTTATGCAAGGTGGATATGAGCCCTATGTGGTACCAGATGAAGCTTTTGTAACTATGGATTTTAGATTGACACCACCTACATACAATCATGATATTATTAGAATATTAAATATGGCAATTTCAAATGTGAGAAAAATAATTTCGGATAAAGTTGTTATTACCTATGAAATAACTGGTGATAGGGAATTTGTAAAAAAAGATGACCGTTCAAAGTTCTTAAGTATAATGAAAAGTGTGCTTACAGAGTTATACAAGAAAGAGAAAAATGATGATTATATACCTGTGGTGACAAGTTTTTCTGGGTATACTGATACGGCAGTTGTGGCTTCAAAATTAAAGAATATCAATACCTTATCTTATGGGCCAGGAAGTCTAGCTTTAGCTCATAAGCCAGATGAATATGTAGAGATAAAAGATATAGAAAGATGTGAAAAAGTCTATATGGAATTGCTTAAAGAAGTATTAACATAGATGTTAATTATTAATAATATTTGAGAGGTAATTTAAAATGAAAAACATTTTTAAAACAATTATGATTTTAACTGTAATTATGTCATTATTAGTGTCATGTGCGCCAAATGGTGCTGGTGTCAAATCTATAGAGATAGCTACTAAGTTTTATACTGAATATTTGAATGCTAAGGATTTAGAAAGTGCTGAAAAAGTTAAAAAAACTTATATGACACCCGTCATGATAGAAGAATTAGATTTAAGAGCAAAACAAATGGAAGTTGATTCTATAACTGGAGTACAAGATTCATTTGGTATGATTGACAAAATGGCAGTTACTGAAGGGGAGAATGACGATACAGCAGTAGTTACATTTGATATGATAGAAAAGGAAGGGGTACCATATAATATATATGAAGTAAAATTACATTTTAGAAAAGAAAAAGGCAAAAAGTTTATTGATACTTTGGATATGATTATTTATGATGTCGATGCTGATGGAGATAAAACTCAAACAGAACATTTGACAAAATATGCAAACAAAGATGTATTGAGTGATGAAGATAAGGCAGCTATGGAAAGAATTAGAAAGTACTATGATGATTTGGCTGAGGAAGGATTTATAGGATAAAAAAATGAAGTTTTAAATAAAGTACAAAAAGGAGCAGAAAGCTATGGGTAATGTATCATTGAAAGGAAGAAGTTTTTTAAAACTACTTGATTTTACTACAGAGGAAATAAGGTATTTGTTGGATTTATCAAAGGATTTAAAACAAAAGAAAAAAAATCATATTGCACATGATGAATTAAAAGGAAAAAACATTGTATTGTTATTTGAAAAAACATCTACAAGAACAAGATGTGCTTTTGAAGTAGCTGGTTATGATCTTGGAATGGGAGTAACTTATCTTGATCCAAATTCTTCACAGATGGGACATAAAGAGAGTATAGAAGATACAGCAAAAGTACTTGGTAGAATGTATGATGGTATAGAGTATAGAGGGTTTGATCAGGCGATAGTTGAAGACTTAGCAAGATTTAGTGGTGTACCTGTATGGAATGGCCTTACTACAGAGTTTCATCCAACTCAGATGCTTGCCGATATGCTTACAGTTGAAGAGCATTTTGGAAAGAGTAAGGGACTTAAACTTGTATTCATGGGTGATGCAAGAAACAATGTAGCTAATTCACTTATGGTAGTATCTGCAAAACTTGGAGTTAATTTTGTAGCGTGTGGACCAAAGGAAAATATGCCAAGTGATCAATTAGTTGCAACTTGTAAAGAGATAGCAAAAGAAAATGGTTGTACTATAACTCTTACTGACAATGTAGAAGAGGGCACAAAGGATGCAGATGTAATATATACAGATATCTGGGTTTCTATGGGTGAAGACAAGTCAATATGGGAAAAGAGAATTAAACTTTTGTCACCATATCAAGTAAATAAAAAAGTAATGGCAAACGCAAAGAGTTCAGCAATCTTCTTACACTGCTTGCCATCATTCCATGATTTAAATACAACTGTTGCGAAAGATATATATGAAAAATTTGGACTTAAGGAAATGGAAGTTGCAGATGAGGTGTTTAGATCAGAGCAGTCAAAAGTATTTGACGAGGCAGAGAATAGACTTCATACTATAAAGGCTGTGATGTATGCGACATT
>OMRR01000085.1 GCA_900313535.1 uncultured Eubacteriales bacterium | reverse complement strand
TGCTGAGCAACAAATAAGAGGATCAGTAGTTCTTCCAGCAGGAACTGGTAAGAAAGTAAAGATATTAGTATTTGCAAAAGATGCTAAAGCTGATGAGGCTAAGGAAGCAGGTGCTGATTATGTCGGAGTTGATGAATATGTACAAAAGATTCAATCTGAGGGATGGCTTGATTTTGACGCAGTAGTTGCAACACCTGACATGATGGGAACTGTTGGAAAACTTGCAAAGATATTAGGACCTAAGGGTCTTATGCCAAACCCAAAGACAGGAACTGTTACAGCTGATGTGACAAAGATTATAGAAGAGTTAAAAGCAGGTAAGGTAGAGTATCGTCTTGATAAGCAAAACTTAATTCACTGCCCACTTGGAAAGGCAAGTTTCAGTGAGGACAAGTTAGAGCAAAACCTTGATGCACTTATGAATGCCATAGTAAAGGCAAGGCCACAGTCATTAAAGGGAACTTATTTAAAGAGTATAACAATCACATCTACCATGGGACCTGGGGTAAAATTAAATACAGTAAAATATGCAATATAATGCAATATAAAGTGGGCTCGAAAGAGCCCATTTTTATTGATTTTTATGGCAAATATTGAGCATTATTTTTAATACTTTTTTAATCATTTTTAAGGTAAAAAAATGCAAAAAATGTTAAAAAAGTGCTATAATATATGATAATAATAAACAGAGAAAAATATTAGACACTGAGAGATTCAGTGGTTTTTGGTTATATTATTGAAAGTTTGAGGAGGGAGAAAAACTTTCATATGTTTTAGTGAGAGAATGGAGATAAGTATGAAAAAAATAGTAATTGCAAATGACCATGCAGCAGTTGATATGAAGTTTAAAATCAAAGAGTACATAGAATCTTTAGGTTATGAAGTAATAAATGTAGGAATTGATGAGATAGTAAGATGCGATTATCCAGATTTAGCTTATGCAGCTTGTGAAAAGATTATAAGTAAAGAAGCAGAGTTAGGGGTGCTTATATGTGGCACAGGTGTAGGTATGAGCCTAGCTGCAAATAAGATAAAAGGCATAAGAGCCTGTGTGTGTTCGGAGACATATTCTGCGAGACTTTGCAGAGAACATAATAATGCAAATGTGATTTGTTTCGGTGAGAGAGTTATAGGGATAGAGACGGCAAAAGAAATAGTTAAAGCTTTTTTGGGAGCAGAATTTCAAAATGGTAAGCATTCTGCACGTGTACAAAAAATTATAGACATTGAAGAAGGCAAATATAAAAAATGATTTACAAGGAAAAGATTTTAGATCAAATAGTTAAAGATTTTTTTCGGACAGGTATTATTAGAGATAATGATGTACTTATAGTTGCATTAAGTGGTGGAATGGACTCAATGGCACTTATGGATGCTTTTTATAAATTGCAATCAGAGTTAGACTACGAGTTATTGGCATTACATGTGCATCATGGCATCAGAGGTTTGGAAGCGGATAGGGATTTGAAATTTGTAAAAGATTACTGCAAGAGCATGAATGTGAAACTTATAATGTCGAAAGTCAATGCAAAAGAATATGCAAAGAAAAATAATATGACTTTGGAAGAGGCTGCAAGAAAACTAAGATATGATGCATTTGATAAATCATGGAAAGCGATATCAAGTAAAAACACAAAGAGTAATGTGTTTATACTTATTGCACACCATGAAAAAGATCAAGTAGAGACAATCATACATAATTTAGTAAGAGGAACTGGTATAAAAGGAATTGCCGGAATAAAGAAGATAAGCGGATATTTTGTAAGACCATTGCTTGATATTAAAAAGAATGAGATTGAAAAATATGTTGATGATTATGATGTACCCTATGTAAATGATTCTACAAACGATGATATAAATTATACTCGCAATTTCATACGTAAAGAAATAATAGATAAGTTAGAAAAGATTAATAATAAAGCAAGCGAACATATAGTTGAATTTGCAAGACAGGCTAGAGCACTAAATGACTTTATTGAAGATGAAAGCAAAAAGAAATTTGATGAGACCATAATCAATATTAAAAAGAATAGCATAATTTTAGACATAAAAAAATTTAACAATAATGAAAATATACTAAAGACAGGAATTATAAGAATTGTATTTTCAGAATTAATAAGTACTTTAAAGGACATAACAAAGATTAATATAAACGACATAATTGTGCTTGCAGAAAAAGAAAAAGGTGGGCACTTAGATCTACCTTATAACATAACTGTTGACAAGAAACGAAACAATTTGATATTTACGAAGAACACCAAAAATCTTAGTATGAGTAGGAGAAAGAAAAAATGAGTAGAAGAATTGAACAGTTTATTTCAGAAGAACAAATTGAAAAAAGAATTGCTGAACTTGGAAAACAGATTACAGAGGATTATAAGGGAAAGGATATATTGCTTGTTGGTATTCTCAAAGGAAGTGTACCTTTTTTATGCTCTTTGATGTGGAAAATAGATAACGAAAAACTTGCTATAGATTTCATGGATGTATCAAGTTACGGAAGTGGGACGGAGTCTAGTGGGGATGTAAAAATTTTAAAAGATATTGATAGTTCTATAAAAGGCAAAAATGTCATGATTGTTGAAGATATAGTTGATACTGGAAGGACGATTGAAAAATTGCTCAATATGCTTAATACAAGAGAGCCAGCAAGTATAAAGGTTTGTACTTTACTTGATAAACCAGAGAGAAGAGTTTGTGATGTAAAGCCTGACTATATAGGGTTTGAAATTGAGAATAGATTTGTGGCAGGCTTCGGTCTTGATGATGATCAATACATGAGACAACTTAAATATGTAGGTGAAGTAATTTTTGAATAATTATTAAAATTGATTTAATAACTATTTGGTAAATTTTTCTATCAACAATTAATTGGTGAGGAAGATTATGAAAAGAATGATGAAAGAAATTAGAAGAATTGTAGCATTGATTGTAATTATCAGTATGGTATTTGCATCAAATTCTTTTACTGACTTAAGATTTACTTATGCTAATGGTGAGAATACAACTGGAGAGGATACAGGTACTACCACTCAGAGTATTGATGCAGAGGACAATAATGCTAATGGGGAATCTGAGGGTGAGTCTGAAGGTGAGCCAGAGAGCGAATCTGAGTCAGAATCTGAAAGTGAATCAGAGAGCGAGTCTGAAAGTGAATCAGAAAGCGAGTCTGAGAGTGAATCTGAAAGTGAATCTAGTACTGAACCTGAGGAAACTACAACTACTGAGAGTAAGGAAAGCACTGAAGAACAAACCACAACAAAGAAAGTGGAACCAAGTGAAGGTACTAATGAAAGCACTACTGTAGAAAGTACAACAATAGAGAGTAGTGGTGCAGATAGTAGTACTGATGTTTCTAGTAGTACAGAAGTGACTACATCAAATATTGTTGAAGAAGCTTCACCAAGTGATATTACTGGTGAAGAAAATACCATAGGAGATAATCTTACCTCTACACCAAATGACATAGCATCAAATAGTGAGATAGATAAGACGAGTGCTTTTGATGCTCTTGATACATATAGTCAAATAGTATTTGAAAATAGTGGAGCTGCCACTTTAGATGAAGGCGTCATAACATTAAATAAAGACATAAAATTGTATGGTACAGTAAAAATAAAAAGCGAAATAACACTTGATTTGGCAGGGCATAATATAGAAGGGCCAAGTGATGGTCATGCTTTGTACATAGAAAGCAATTTCACATTGATTAATACCAAGCAAGATGTCTTAGGTAAGATAGTATCTGCCAATAAAGAATATCCAACCATATATTTAAAAGATGCAGCCGTTAATTTTAATGGTGGAGATATAATTGGTGCTATCGGTGGAGACGCTGTGCATTCATATAATTCTGATATAGTAGTTGATGGAGCAAAGATAGATGGCGGTGAAGGATCAAAGTCATTATCAGAAGTTGGTGAAAATGGTGGAGATGCCTTAGTTATATGCGAGGCTAAGAATACAAATAAGATCTCAGTTATATCAGGATTCATTAGAGGTGGAAACGGTGGTAATGGTGTGGGCAGTGAATATGCTTCTATAGGTTTTGCGATTTTAGTTGATAACAAATCATATACTGACATTCATTTTGCAAGAGCTGCAAAATCTACCACACCTGGTGGTGGCAATGGTGGAAATGGATTAGTAATTAATACCTTAGATTTTCTATCAGAGAATTTAACTTATGGAAATTTTACTATAGGACCAGGTAGTGCAGGAAATACTTCAAGGGTTATGCTTCGTAAGCAGAGACTTGCTGGAGTCACTCCTCCTTCTGATACAGTATATAGTTTACATAATTTAAATGGTAAAAGTTATATAACATCATTAAAATACCAAGGCTCTACAAACTTATGTGTTGTTTTTTCTACAATAGCATCTGCTGAGGCAAACTTATTATTAAATTATTCAGAATATGCTAAAAATAATTTAGGTTTTGATGTTGAGAAGACATTTAGAAGAGGGACATTCCTTGATAGCCCTACAAAAGTTGTAGCAGAGTCAACAGATGGTGAGACAGACTTTGCAGAACTTTACCTTGGACAATCTTTGTATCATTCACCTACAGACAGCTTTGGAAATGCTGGAGAGAGTACAATTTTGAGAGATACTTATCAAACAAGTTGGGCTGACGTTGGTGCAGATGCTTCAATGATATCAACTCACCTTTCTACATGGAGAGGTGTGGTGGTAGAGGATGATTATTTTAGATGGTCTACTTCATCTCCACGTTTAAGCGATGCAGTCAACACTGCGGCTGTAAGAAATAAATTAGATGAATATTTAAATAAAACAGTTATGCATCTAAAAGCATCAAGAACTTATGACCCAAGTGATTTCGCTAATAACCAAACTGAAATTAATAATACATTAAAGAATATAATTAAAAATAAAGGTGGCTGCCTTATAGGTACATTCTGTTCAGGTTACAATGCTTATAGTGATACAAGTAGTAGTACAGCACTTATAATAGATGGTGTTAAGTATTGTGATAATGCAGTTGTATACTATGTAGCAAGTAATGATATTGTTACAACTCCAATGGGACACGAGATGTATCTTATAGGTTGGGATAATAATATATATATAAAGCCTGAAATAAATGGTGGCGTAGCATGTACAGGTGCTTTCATATGTAAAGATTCATACAATAGATTTTCACTTATACCTTTTAATTATAAGTGGAGAGCAAAGAGTAGTGCTACTGATACTGAGTATAGTGTGTATTCAGACTTCACAGAGCTTGAATGGGAACTTGGATTTTCTAGTTACGAAAATAATTACTTTAGAGATAGTTCTGCAGGAACTGAAACTGCAAGAGTGTTAAATTTAAGAAATGATTATACTATGCCTGCATCTACTCTTCCGGCACCATATAATGATTATAGTGCAACTCTTAATGGAAGGTATTCAAGTTATGCCAATATATTTAAGATTCGAAATACTAAAGAAAAAATAAAAGCTGTGACTGTATTTAGTCTTCAGGATGAAAGTGTAGAGGTAAAAGTTTGTCAGGTTGCTGATAATGATAATGTTTCATTAAGAACACCTACAGTGCTTACAACACAGACTGCAAATGTACATAAGGGCGGTAATATCGTTCAGTTATCTAATCCTGTAGATGTAGAAAAGGATCAGTATATAGCAGTTATAGTACATAAAACGAATGGAACTATTCTTCAAAATGTAGTTGCGGAGTATGATGAAGATAATCCATTGTCAGCAAAGTTTAAGTATGATATAACTGAACAACTTAGTAGTTATATTGGTGATTACACATCTGATACTGTTTGTCACCTGTATCTAAGTGGCACCGAAGTAACTTCTCCAAATGCACAAGAGCAGGCAATTATTAATTCAATCAGAACTAACCGTTCATGGATAAGAACAAATGAAGTCAATTTCAGGACTAAACTTTTGACAAATAATTATGTTGAATTGAATTCTGGTACAGAGAGCACTTTTGATGGTGGTGATACAGATAAATTATATTTACCAACGCTTCGTGCTTCAATGAGTGATATACCAGTACCAACTTCAACTGCAACCAAGGTATTTTATAACTATACTACAAACGCAGATGGTACAGGTACTGCATACACTAAGAACTCTCTATACATTTTAGATATAGCAAGTAGTTTAAAACTATATGGGCAATATAAAGATAGATTTTTGGTTACCTTTAACACAACAATTGGTGTGGCACCTACACCAAGAAATATAGATGATAATTTTAGAGTAGCAAAACCAAATGATCCTATATGCGAAGGATATGTATTTGAGTATTGGTATAAAGATGACATAAATCAAGAATTTGATTTCGTAAATACAGAGATTACTGGAAATACTACATTGCATGCTAAGTGGAAACAATTATATAGAGCGACATATGTAACTGCTTATGGCACTGCCCCAGCACAAGGCTATGCTGATGGAAATGGAAAGGTGACAAGACCAGCAAGTCCTACAGCAGGAGGACATGTATTTAAGTATTGGTATGCCACTGCTTCAGATATTCCATTTGATTTTGATAATGCAGTAATTACTTCTGATACTACCTTTACAGCATTTTGGAGAGATGCACACACAGTTACCTTTGACCCAAATGGTGGAGGAGGTACCTATGGACCATTAGAAGTGGAAGAAGGACCATATACACCACCAAGCAATGTATTTACGCGAACAAGTTATACTTTGGCTGGTTGGACAGATGTGGCAACTGGCACAAGAGTTGGAGTCGGTGTACCTATAAATATTGATTCGGATAAAACGCTTAAAGCGGAGTGGACATATACTGGTGGAGGAGGTAGTGATCCTGCACCATCAGGTGGTGGCCTTCGTGGTGGTGGCGGAGGCGGCGGCGGAGGTGGTTTGCCAGCTAACGGACTACCTAATGCTACGCCAAAAACTACAATCAATATAGATACCACACAGATCACTCCAATAGACACAACTATAAATGGTGCATGGACAGTTGACATATATGGAAGATGGCATGTAAATATAATTGGTGCAGATGGAAATAGCACTGAGATAAAAGACATGTGGTGTAGTTTGGCATCCAATAAAGTTGTAAATGATGTGCCAATGATAGTCGTTGACTACTATTATTGTGGTAGTGATGGAGCAATTTTAACTGGTTGGCTTACCGATGCAGCTAACAGAAAATATTATTTGGATGTAGAAAAAACTGAGATAGGCAAGATGGTTAGAGGCTGGAAGCGAATAGATAATTATTTCTATTTCTTTGATGGAAATGGAGTGCTTGTTACTGATGGAGTAACTCCAGATGGTTATAAAGTTGATAAAGAAGGAAAATGGATTCAAGATAATAACACTGGAGATAATGCAATAGCAAATACTGATTCTGCTAGTGCGACAACTACCACAGATGCAACAACTAATGAATCAGCATCAAAAAATGAAGATAAGAAAGCAGATGACAAGGACGGAGAAATATTAGCACCAGTTGCTCATAAGAAGGATTAATTTTAGCGCCTGAATAGGCAGGCGCTTTTTATTATAAAAATAAAGAAAAAAGAAATAAAGCATTGGAGGGTAAAATGGAACATACTGATTTCAAATGGAAGATTAATACTATGCCAAAAACTGACGATAAGAATCTTCCTATCATGAGCATTGAAGAAGTGGAAAAGGCTAAAAAGTTTCATAAGAGTTTTCCACAGTATTCTGAGACACCACTTGTTGATTTAAAAGAGCTAGCAAAGTATCTGGGTATTAACAAAGTTTGTATAAAGGATGAGTCTTATAGATTTGGGCTCAATGCCTTTAAAGTGCTTGGAGGATCATACGCAATTGGAAGACATATAGCCGATGAACTTGGAAGAGATATCTCAACTATAGATTATAACTATCTTACTAGTGATCAACTTAAAAAAGATTTAGGAAATGTAGTTACATTCTTTTCTGCGACAGATGGTAATCACGGAAGAGGTGTTGCTTGGGCTGCAAATAAACTTGGACAAAAATGCGTAATATATATGCCAAAAGGGTCAACTGAAAGAAGACTTAAAGCAATTCAAGCAGAAAATGCAACTGCAACCATTGAAGAAATGAATTATGATGATTGTGTAAGAAAGGCAGCAGCTGAATCTGCAAAGATTCCACATTCAGTTGTTATACAAGATACTGCGTGGGAAGGCTATGAAAAAATTCCATCATGGATTATGGAAGGTTATGGCACCATGGGACTTGAAGCAGCAGAGCAATATGGTGAGAGACCAACTCATGTATTTGTACAGGCTGGCGTAGGTTCACTTGCTGGTGGTATGGTAGGATTTTTCGCAAATAAGTATAAAGACAAACCACCAATAATGGTAGTAGTTGAGACATCTGTTGCTGATTGCCTATATCAAGGTGCAGTTAAAAATACAGGTGAGATTTCAATAGTTGGCGGTGATATGGATAGTATCATG
>OMRR01000080.1 GCA_900313535.1 uncultured Eubacteriales bacterium | reverse complement strand
AGACCGAAAAGGGTCAAGTGTAGGTGAGTATAATGCAGGTGAGGATTATAAATATGATGAAAGAGATGGAAAACCGTTTGGACGATACAAAGATGAATTAAGAGAGAAAGACAATCAATATTCAGAACCATATGATAATAATTTAGAACCAGCAGTAAATATAGAGGGTTTCAAGTTTAGTAATTATACAATAAGTAACGAATATAAAGATAGAGATATTAATTATGTGAAGTTTTGGAATTTTAAAGAGAAAAATAGTGCTGGTGAATTTATAAATGGCAAATTAAGCGAATATAGTGCTGGTGATTATAGTAATAAAACAAAATTCACATATGAAAGAAGTTCAACACATTTTGATGAATTTAGTAATTATTTCGCATCAGCAGATGAAGTAGGTAGTGCAGGAAGAATTAAAAATATAAATGGAATGTATATAGTAGACAATAGAATACTATCAGCATTTCCAGCGTCACTTGCAGGTGAGGGGGACTATCAGTATGAAAAATTTTTAGATGACATGCATAAGGTAAGTAGTTATAAGAAGCCAATCAAGTGGGAATATAACACAAAAGCACATAAAACAAAAATGTCGCAAAAAGATGATGGTTCATATGAAGGAACAGGAAATGGCAAATATATAGGAGGAGATGATATATTTAAACTTGTGGATTGTGTATTTGAAGACTCTGAGCGAAGGCAGTTTGTAGTACCATTCATAGTAATAGATGCTAAATTACTACATTTGTTACCAAATATGTATGATGCAAAACCAAATCAATTTTTACCAGATGGCACAAGCAAAGTAGGAATGATGTCACACTTAACTGACAATAGATATGGTCAAGTAATAGAGATAGCTACAGGTAGTGATATAAATATCAAAACAGTTGAGCAACTAGAGAATGAGTACAAGATATATACATACTATGAAGTGAAAAATACTTTAACTAATAAGGTAGAAATAATTGATAAGGATAAGCATGATAATTTAGATTATTCTATGTATGAAGGGTATAATCCCGAACACAAGATTGTCTACTTTGACAAATCCGTTCCAAGGGAAGCGGTAACTATATCACCTATAGAGGTGTTAACAGATGGAAGGAGTCTAGAGGATTACCAAATAAATGAGATAATATTTGGCAATAGAAACAAACACAAGTTAATAAGCATGAGGATATACAAAAATATTAAAACAAATGGAACGGAATCAGATTTAACATCAAAAGTAGCGTCACAAAATGGTAATCCTAGTGTATCGGTGTGGCACCGTGAAAAAGTGATTATAGATGAAATAAATAAACAAGAAAAACTGCAGAGTATACGAGGTGATGGATATAATAGTATATTAGAATTTTTTATTGCTGGTAAATTTGCTAAAATTGTAGATTATTAAGGTGGTAAATATGAGAAGAATAGTATTAATAGCTTTATCTATAATAGCATTAGTGACACTAAGTATATTTGTTGTTAAAATAGTAAAATCAGAATTATTAAAAAAAGATATAGCAAATGGTATAAAAGATTATTTAAATGAAGGGAAATACTGTAAGTATTTACCAGATGATCAAATGATATGGCTTGATAATGCTAAAAGTGAGAACACCAATAATTATGATATAACAGAATTTGTAAATTACATTATAGATACATCAAAAAAGTGTGTTGCTACAAAGTTAGGCGAATATAATATAGATGAGCATAAAGAATACATAAGAATAGTACCATCATATGAAGGCATAAAGATAGTAGAAATGTCCGATAGGTATTATGCAAATCCTAAATACATGATGGGGTATACTACTGACGATGATATAAAACTATATAAAAACGATAAATTAGAGGAAAAAATACAAAGTGAATTAAAAAGCAAACTTGATTATAAAGATGGCAGGTGGTATGTAGGAGGTAATGAGAGTAAAAAGATAGATTTAATATATGGATTGTATGTTAATTATACACCAGATAATCGTATTGAAAACATAAAACCAAAAAAAATATTAAATATAAAAATACTTAATAGTTTTATTGATAAAATAGGGTATGATGATATAAGGCATATAGATTTAAATATCAAATATGTAAGTAATAATAATGATGAAGTTGAAATAAAAAAAGGAATGGGTATTTTTGTAAATGATAAATTACATTTCGATTTGCAAGGATTAGCTAGTTTATATTATTCTTATCCTAAAGAAAGAACCTGGCCAAAGTTACAAGTCTGCCACTATACACAAGATGCCGAGGATGCTGAATTTAGAGCGTGGGAGAAAGCAAAAATCAAGGCAGAAGAAGAAAGGGATCCGAGCACAATATTGGTAGACACAGATTTTAGACGCATAGAGAAATTTAAGAAATATAATAAATACAATAATCATAGCCAGTATGCTTCTATTATGCTTGAAACATATGAAGACGGAAACACTAAATCATATTTTCGAAAATTTATTGTTATAGATGATGAAAATGGTAAACATATTAGAGAGGAGTACATGCAACGCGAACTTCCTTATAAAAACAAATCAATTGATGAAGTAATGGAATTATATTTGAATGATAAAGAACAATATTCCATAGATGAAGAGTTGTTAAAGACTGGCAATGCATTAGTTAAATATGAAAGATATACTCAACCATAAAAAGATAATAGCTGTTGTAGCCATTTTTATTATTATTGCCTTCACTGACATAACCGACATCTACGCATGTATAGTAAATCTTGTAGAACACTCATATGGCTATGATTCGTGTGAGATATTACTTACTGATACACAGGTAGTGCATCTTATGGCTCCATTAACTTATGGAGACTATGACACAGACCAAGATAACTTACTTGATAAGCAAGAATTAGATCATGAAGAGAATGTTAATATATCAAATCTTCTTGAAGAATATATAAAATACAATAAAATCCCAGAAGATGAAGCTAATAAGTTAAGAGCAGACCCATATATAAAGATGTGGGCATATAAGAGTAATCCAGCTCTTCCTGATACAGACTTTGATGGTAGAAATGACGACTTTGATATACATAGGCCACTAGAGAATAGGCAAGTAGGTAAGATGAGTACTATTAACTATGATGAAGTAAATTTTGACTTTAACCAAGATTATAGATATTTCTTTATGCCATCAACAAATTATTATTACGATTTATCAGAGATGTCTATGGTACTTGCAAACATGGTCAACAAAAAAAGTGGTATAAATAGGCGGTGGTTAAAGGACACAAATTACATAAATAGAACAGTAAGT
>OMRR01000084.1 GCA_900313535.1 uncultured Eubacteriales bacterium | reverse complement strand
TCATCAGATAGTAGCAAAACAAATAGATATATAGTTACTTTACCTAAGAACTATACTTTGATTAAAAAGTAGAGATGCTAAAACTTGGCACAAGATAAAAGTTATAATTTGGCAGTACAGGTAGAATAATAAGTAATGCAGGGGTACTTTATACACCCCCTGCATTTTTAGTTTTACCTCACAAACCCACTAAATTTGGGGACGGGGTATATTATTGGTGATTTGGGGACATCCTTTGGGGCGGATGCTAAAGTAAAGAAAAAGGTATAAAGTCAGGTATAAGGTATAAAGTCAACCCCCTATAGCACCCCCCTATCTTTTGATATTTGAAAGGGGGTGGTCCTGGGGAGTGGGGAAAAAGTTTGGACAAGAGAGATAGGGGGGGGATGGGTAGCAAAAGCGGCGCCCGGGCTTGTGTTTCGGGGCGATTTCAAAGGCGGCCTCAAATTTGGTATAATTAAGTTGCATGGAGGCTAAGGAGGAAATATGAAAAAAAAGTATAGGCTGGAGTTCAAAAAAATGGCTTGCGAGCTACTCGAAAAATTTGACAATTCCCCCACAAGAGTTGCGGCAGAATTATCAATACCAGTCAAAACTTATGAAAAGTGGATTGCTTTTTATAAGAGAAACCCACATTCTTTTGATGCCGAAGAAGTTAATTACGAAATTGAAAATAAACTATTGAGAAAGCAGATCAAGGAGCGAGAAGAGACCATTGAAATGCTAAAAAAAGCATATGCCTTCTTTACGGGAAGCGAACAATAATTCAGAAAATATTTTTCAATATAAATGTGCTCGACAATAGAATGTCCATAAATAGGCTTGCTAAGACATTTGGGTATTCAAGATCTAGTTATTACCATTATAGAAATTATAGGAAAAGAGAGAATGCGAGAAAGGTAGAGATTATCAATACAATGCTTCAGATTTACAACAAGTCTTATGGCACATATGGTGCACCGAGAATTACCTATGCGCTTAGAAATGAGGGGATAGTAGTTGCAAGAAAAACTGTATATAATTATATGAAAGAACTAAATATATGTTCTATAATGTATAAGAAGTTTAGATATAAGAAGACTAATTTTAGTGATTATGAATATCTGAAGCTTAAGAATATTGCTAAGGACACAGATGTAAATGATTTAAATCAAGTGTGGACACAGGATGTAACTTATATAAAGTTAAACGATGGCACAAATGCATACTTAGCTTCTGTGATGGATTATTATTCAAGGAAAATTATAGCCTATGAGCTATCAAAGAATATGACTACCGATTTGATACTTAGGGTTTTGAGAAATGCTTATGAAACGAGAAGGCCTAGGGCTGGTTTAATACTTCATAGTGACAAGGGGGCACAATACCGTTCGGATAAATATAAAGATTTTGCATATCACCATAGGGCAGTGTGTTCATATACGAGAATAGTATTTTCCTGCGCGGACAATGCAAACCAAGAATCATTTCACGCATCATTAAAGAAAGAATGTCTATATCAGATGAAACCAAAGAGCTTTGAAGATACAAAAATGCTAATATTTAGGTATATAGAAGGCTTCTATAATAAACGTAGGTTGCATTCGTCACTTGGTTATAAATCCCCAGATGACTTTGAAAAAGATCACAATCTTAGATTGAAGAATAAAACTGTAGAATTAATAACGGATAATAGTAATGAAAATAATTAGTAAAGAAGGCAAACAAAAACCCCAGTCGCACTGGGGTTTTATATTGAAATCTTGCTTAATATTAGGTTTTTAAAACTAACTAATATTGGCAAATAGTCGTCAATTATTCTATTGTATTTTTCGATTGCAATATCATAATCGTAGTCGTGTGTCAATTCATTTCTATCATCAAGCATATCTAGCCATATCTCATTATTAATTAGACCTACACTTTCAGCCTTTTTTAGAGTTTCTTTTGGGGATCCTGATGGGAAATCTATGATGCCATAGTCAGTTTTTAAAACATCTTTAATTAATTTCCATGCAATATCAAAGGATAAATTAAATACCATAATCGTCCCGGATAGAACAAGAAAATTGGAAACATCTTGTCCTTTGGCCAATTCTAAATTTGAAAGTGACTTAGAAAATGATTCAAATCTTTTAGTATATGATTTTTCCATAATTGTCTATATCCTCTAATATATATTTATTATTAATTGTATCGTAGTTAAAAATATTGATAGATTTTAATGTTCTAATACTATCTATATCGTCTTTTAGTTTTTTATAATTATTCACACCTTTTACCACAATATCAATATCACTGCCAATTTGCTCAGTCCCTCTTGCATATGAACCAAATAAATATAAATGTGTAACATTATTGTTTTCACATACAGTCTTAATTTCATTTAAAATTTTTTTAATTTTATCATCCATTAGTTGTTATACTAGTTTCCTTTGGATTATTATACTATAATTATCAGAATTATGCTATAATCATTATGCCTACTCTTTGAGTAGAGATTACGAAAGGAGGATGGCTATGTTAATTTCCATTTATCAAATAGTTGCAAATGTTATAGCTGGAGTGATCCTATATTTCATTTGCATGTGGCTTGATAACCACTTTAACTAGGTATCAAAAAGCACTCGTGCAACCGAGTGCTTTTTTTATGTTAATTCCATTTGTTAAATTATAACACATTAATACAAATTGTCAAGTTGCCACCCAGTCCAAAGAGTTGGCTATTTAATGTAGTAAACAAATTGGCTTCACCGTCTAGTTCTGCCTTTTTATTGTGATAATTGTATCATAAATACATCTAAAGTCAAGTTAATGTACGGTTGCAATTTTATAATTAAAAAAGACACCTTATTTGCAGTCGGTGTCTCTTTGAGTTTTTTACGCTTATGTACACATTTTATCATAGATATGTAAAATGTCAAGGTATTGCTATATGTTTATCATACATTAAAAAACCACCCATTTGCCTTGAGTGGTTTTTGAATTTTTCAGTTCTTAGTTAAACATATTATATAATAAATATATTTAAAGTCAATGCATTACTGTCTGCCTATTATACGTTATATATTGTTGACAAAATATAGTTCATATGATAGTTTTTATATAAGCTTGTGTATCAAGCAAAAAGGTAGAATGAAACGGGAACAGTAAGAGATTACTCTACCGGGCGGTGAAGCCATATCATTACTTCTGAGTCTACAGCCACGTGTTGCTAGCAAGGAAGGGGGTGATGTGGAGATGGATAGATCATTCATCATTTGTTATTTGGTATTAATCTTTTTGATAATCCTAGTAACAAAAAAGTAACCTCCCGACCAAGATGAGGTTACTTTAATGTAACATATTTTTGGCTTCACCGTCTAGTTCTGCCTTTTTATTGTGATAATTATATCATAAATACATCTAAAGTCAAGTTGCCACATGTTGCTAGCAAGTCATTGCTGCAAACCAGCATCCTAAGAAATACATCTTGTGCACCATATCATTTTACCACACTACTACTTGACTTACAAGATTTGTACAAAATGGCGAAGTTTTGGCAAGGGGGCGTCACTGACCTCTTAAGGGGGTGAAATTTTGGAATTAAACTTTTTTAGCCCCCTAAAGCTTCGTATTAATATATGACGAAAATAAGTCAAAAATATGTATATTTTTTGTCTCTATGGGGTACAAAATTTTTGTAAAAAGATTAAAATTAATTTTTAAATTTAAAAGTAATTTTTAAAAATGATTTTTAGATATAAAAATGAAAATTAATTTCAAAATTTTAATTAAAAAGCACTAAAAATCCCTAAAATTAAGGGTGTTTCTAAATAAATCTTAATATAATTTTAATAAATTATTCTTGATTTTATTGATAAAATTTTATACAATATTTGCAGTACAGGATGCATCAAACGTTACATATGGGACTTGCCATATGTAAATTTAAGCGGTTGATGACGACCTTTGAAAACTACAATACCCTCTGAAAAGAGTGTACATAATATGGGGACAACTCCCCTGGGGAGGTGCCTTCAAACCCTCTAAAGTATAGGGGGGGGTGTAGCGGCGGATATTACCCGACATTATGTAGGGGAGGATAATATCCTCCCCTACGAGAAGAAATATTGTAGCCACATGTAG
>OMRR01000016.1 GCA_900313535.1 uncultured Eubacteriales bacterium | reverse complement strand
TCAATTATCTTTAGTTTATACATATGGTAACCAAAGACTAAATGCTGAGAATTACAATAACCTTACTGGAATTTACACATATGATGGTAGAGGCTCAGTCTCAGCAGTAATAGGTGGCTATGGCGACTTCCGTGCATCATATTGGTATGACGGACTTGGAAATGTAAAATCACAAGTTCATGGCTATGGTGTATTTGGTAGTGGGAAGAAATATTATGGTTACAATGCTGAGCAGTATAATCCAGTAACTGGAAATCAAAATCTTCGTAATAGACAAGTTAACATAAGAAGACAGAGATTTCTTACTGAAGATACATATTTAGGACAACTTACAAATGTTTTATCAATTAATAGATATGCCTATGCTGAAAGTAATCCATTAAGGTATAAAGATCCGAGTGGAAATATACCAAATCTGCTCAGACCTATCGGTGATGCATTAAATGGTGCAGGTCAAGCAATTTGGAGTGGTGCAAAAGTAGTTGGTAATGCAGTTGTAGATGGTGTACAAGCAGTTGGTGGTGCTGTTGCGAGTGGAGCTAATTATGTAGGTAGATTTGCTCGCAAAGAAATTGCTAAATCAATAATAGGTTCTCTAAAAAATAAAATTAGAGAAATTGGAACTATAAAAGGCATTGCGAAGAATTCATTTTTGAATGATAGAGAATTTCAAAATAATGCTATAAGTGTTTTAAATGATACATTTGGTGAATACTATAATGAGTACATACCAATTATGCAATCAAGTATTAATGATTTGTTAAATTCTCTTAGTTCGTTTAATAATGGTGGTGGTGGTGTAGCACAAGTAATGACATTTCTTGGTGAAAAGGTATTTGATCCATTACTTCTTGATTTTTTAGAACCATATGCCAATTATTTGCAAGAGTGCTCAGATATATATGCCGATGATACATATAAAGGAATCGATACTTGGTCTAAAATACTAGGTGAAAATTTATTTAAAACATTTGAAGATGATTCAGGTAATGATATTATTGTGACAAATAAAATAACATTGCAAGGCGAGTTTGGATACACTAAATGGTATGATAAGGTATTCCATAGATATACAAAATCTGATAATGACCAAATAGATATTGGTAATGGTTATAAAATATGGATATGGAAAGGAGACTATCTTAACTTTGGTGCAGGTGGAGAGATAGGTATATACAATATGAATGGTGGCAACGGAGATATTGTGTCAACAACTATGAGAGAAGATTTAGGAATAAAAATGACATTGCAGATAATTGACAAGACAACTGGCAATGATGTTGTGAACAGAAGTACACCAAGTGAAGAGTGGTGGATGACTGGATGGAATCCGTATGTGCAAGGGCTATCTGACAAGAATTTGATGCTTACTGGAACCATAGATTTTAGTAATGATGAAAGAACACAGGCAATGTATAATAGTTTAAAGCAAACTATTAAAAATCAACGTGATGTAAAAAGCAAAATCGAAATTTTAGATAACTATAAAATAAGTATAAGTTGGTAGGTGATATATATGAGAAAAGCGACAGTATTAAAAATAGTTATTGCATTATTGTTAATTATAATGATGTTATTTAATTTTTCATCTTGTATGTTTATAAATGAAAATATGGAATCTGATGAAAAACTAAAATTGGATTTTGAAATTAAAATTGGTAATGATATAATTGATAGTTTAAAAGAACAAGATTGTGATAAACTAAGTAGAGTATTTTGTAAAAAAATTGCTAATACTAAATACTTAAATGACAATATTTATAATCTATTTAACTATATAAATAGTAATGGTGGTTTAATTATTCCTGATGGTAAATGGGTATTGAGAGGTTCAGGACATAGTTCGTATAATGGATGGGGGAAAGTTGTTGATTGTGGGGGATGGGATTATAACAAAGAAATTATGATTGGAGGGAAAAAATATGTTTTGCAATGTATGGCATATTTTATTTTATCAGGACTTAAAGAATATGAAGGAATTACACACATTTCTTTAATGGAAGACATTGATATCTCTAATATTAACTTATTAAATAAAATAAATGATGCAATATATAAATATGGAAGACCACAAAATCAGTATATGGGAATAGGCATTTTTGATTTGAATTTTGAAAATTATCAATATGAGAATGTCGCCCCAAAAGAAATCTATGAAAATGAAGAGTATAGGTTTTCATTTGATGAGTTAGAAAAAAATAAGGATAAGTGGTAGAACATTGTTGTGTTATAAAATTTGGCTCTTTGTGAAAAAAGAGCCATTTTTGTACTTAAAATCTTGTAATAAACTATATAAGAAGTTATAATATTAAGTAAGAATATAAGGATTAAGATTATTATTTATAAGTACTTGAATTGTATCTTGTATTAATTATGGCTTCTATTTTGCAAAAATATATGGTAAAATTATAATATGATAAAATTTAGGGAATTGGTGTTCATAAAAAACTTAACAAGCAAGAATGACATATATAAACTATATGTTGATTTAATGATGGACTCAAAATCTTTTAAATCTTTTGTTAAAAAGGTAACTATGACTGAAAGATTTTCTAAAAGTGATATTGATGAGTCTGTTGCTTTGGCTAACGATGCTTATAATAGATTTAAGAAAGATGATAAAATTAAAGTAGTAACTATTTTTGACAAAACATATCCAGAAAGACTTAAGATTATGGGGAATAAAAGACCTTTATATTTGTATGTTAAAGGTAGTATTAGTGCATTAAATAAACCAGGGATTTCTGTGGTTGGCACGAGGCATCCATCTTTATGGAGTGAGAAAGTAGAAAAGGGTCTTGTAAAAAAGGTTTTAGAGATTTCTAATAAAAAGCAGACTATTGTAAGTGGATTGGCACTTGGCTGTGATAGGATAGCACATGAAACAACATTATCAAATAAAAGAGTAACAGTTGCTGTACTTCCAAGTGGGGTCAATCAGATTGTACCACAGTCGCATAATGAATTAGCTGATAGTATAATAAATAATAAAGGGTGTTTAATATCTGAATATGATATAAATGAAGAACCAAGTAAAAACTATTATATTGAAAGGGATGCTATAGTAGCAGCATTATCAGATGTTGTAATAGTTGTTGAGTGCGGAGTTAAGAGTGGTACGATGCATACTGTTGATGCTGCGAAAAAATATAATAGGGTTATAGGTTGCTATTACCCTACGGATATGAAAAAAGGTGATTATAGTGGTAATGAATATATAATTAATGAACGCGGTGGCATAAAGATAACTGACAAGGATTCATTGATGAATGTATTGAATCGTAAACCAAATAGTACCATAGATAGAATGCCAATATTTGAATATATTAAAGAGGCAAAAAATGTTTAAAGTAGATGAGTATGAAACTTCATATCTTTATCCTTATTATTCGATTGATTATCGTTATAATCGTGGGATTGCAATTGAAATTATTGATTTTAAGAACAATGTAGAGCCTGCTGTTGATAAAATTGTTAATGAGTTTATAATTGAATTGAAAAATTTATCTTTTGTTAATAATTCTTGTATTATAACTGTTCCTTCGCATGATGTTAATGGTTGGAGTGAAAGCTTAATTAATTTAGCTAAAATCGCAAGTAGTGAATTAGGTATTGTAGATTATTCATGTTTGTTAAAGCGATATAAATTTCATGAAAAACTTTCTTGCGGTGGTGATCGAAGTATTAAATCGCATTTAGATAGTATATGCATAAATCCTAATGTTATGGGATATAATAGGGGCTTAGAAGTAATTTTGATAGATGATGTGACAACAACTGGAAATTCATTATTTGCTTGTGAAGAAATATTGAAAAAATTAGGATTCCAAAATATTCATAAATTTGCAATAGCTAAGACAACTGAAGGTAGTGAATTTGTATAAGTATTGAGATGTTAATTAATGTAATGTGGCTCTGAAAAGAGCCATTTTTATTTAAATTTATCTTTATATAAATTACTAAAAATGGTATAATATTAAGTATATTAAGTCCGTAGTGGACTGGGTTTTGTGTGAGAGAAATTTGGGACATCGGCCTTGTTAAAATATGGGTATGAGAAGAAACAAATTATTAAATGAGTTTACTCCGATGGGGCTTGTAATATTATCAGCAACTGCTGTTGTGGTGATATTGCTTGTAATTTTGGTAGTTTATGTAGTTAGTAGGTTTTATAGTTAGGTTTTATGGATAGTGCTCAATTAGAAAACATAAATCAATATGAACAGGGGCTTGATAAAGAGTCAAAGTATGAATTGGTATCGTTAGTTGCATACCTTATTGGAGTTGAAAAAAGGCACTTTGAATCTGAAAAAGAACCACCAAAGATTGAGATTTATGATGAACTTGAGAAGAATGATGCAGCAAAGATTGTAAGGGCACTATGCTTATTACGAAACTCTATAGAGCGAAATTATAAGAAAGTAACTAATGCGATAATTCAGGAGGGAAGAAGTATTTATGCAATGCACGACATTCTTCCAACTAATGAAATATCATATCTTGAATCTAAAGGTATAAGATTTAGTGACCAAGAAAACAAGAATTCAAATAACTTTTTAATTAAACTT
>OMRR01000155.1 GCA_900313535.1 uncultured Eubacteriales bacterium | reverse complement strand
TATCCAGTATAAGAAGTTTGTGATACAAAGTATACTGTACCTGTAGTGTTATTAGTAAATGCCTTCCAAGTAACGCTAGTTAATTGATCATTGCCAACATCATTACGCATAAATGGATTTGAAGCATCTCCACCTAAAAGCTGAGAAATAGTTGCTGTTCTATATGTTCCTTCATTTGCAAAAGGTACAGCATCTAATCTTGCTGTCTTTGTAGTGAAACCAGAGTTAATAGTATTTCCAACTTTTACATTTTGTGTCCAGATTCCCTTTAATGTAGATGAGTTCCTATCAATTAACCAATAATTTCCATCTGCATCTTTCTTTGCTGTATTGTTACCTTTTTGCTTAGCACCACCAGTTGTTAATACAATATATACTCCGTTTACTAAATTGTTTCTATAAGGAGTTGGGTTTGCAATATTACCAACCTTTGGAGCTTGTTGACCTAATGGCTCTCCATCTTGAGGAGCAGTAGCTGTTGAATTTGTAGCAGTGTTGAAGATACCATATCTGATATCTGCATTTGCCTTACATTGAATACCTAATGAATAGTACTTCTTAGAGAATGAGCCTGAACCCTTATCTCCAGCTGAAGATGAATAGAATGAATAAATCTCATCTGCAAACTCTACATTGTTAGCTCCAGTCTTTCTTGCACCATCATCGCCAAATAAATGAAGTTTGAATTGCGCACCGTTAGGGATGCTGAGGTTCTTTACATGTCCTGTAGCAGCAGGTCCACCTATTGTATTAATTACCTCTCCAAACATATTAACTTGGAAGTAATCATTAGTACCATCACCATATCTCATGATACCTTTTTTAGCTAATTCTTCACCTGTAGCCCAATCAAGGTCTAACTTTTCAACATACTTATAGAAACGTTGAGTTGGATAAGACTCCCAAGTAGTGCCATCAGCAGCGAGTCTTTGCTCTTCAACTGTATCTGGAGCCCAGATAACAAGACCTGTCTTCATAACACCAGTTCTGTTGAATACATAGTTCTTACCATTGATCTTCTTGATTTGGTCTCTGATGATTTCACCAGAAGCGTTGAAATACATATAAACTTCTTCGTCATCATCGTGCTTTCCACTATCGATTGATCCAGATGGAACTGCGTATACCCAGCCCTTCTTTACTTGGTGACCATCATCATCGCCTGAGAAATAAGATGTCTTGCCACCCATCTTTGTAGGGATTAAGTTGTAATCAAAAACATCCCATCCAGAAAGCATGATACCATCATCATCAAATGCGTATGTTCTACCATTGATCTTCTTAGTATCATTAGCATACTTCTCATTGTTAGATGTATTGAAATAGAAGTAGAGATTTGTCTTATCACCTTGATAATCTGAATCTCCATCGTATCCATCGTAGTATGTTACCCAACCAGCGCGGAGAACACCATCGTTATCTCCACCTGCGTAATAAGTAGCAGTTGTGAATGGATTTGTGTCATCATCTGGGTTTACTACTTTACCATCTGATGTAATCCATCCTGTACACATTTGACCATACTCGTTGAAACCATATTTCTTTCCATCGATTGTAGTCTTCTTAATCTTTCCAGAAGAAGCCTTCATAGCTTTTCCAGAAGATTGGAAATAGTACCAATAGTTATCTGGTACATAGTCGTCTTGGTTCTCAACTCTTGATGACTCTATAGCCACCCAAGTGTTAGTAACCATTGCACCATTTTGTCCGAAATAGTAAGCGTTGCCGTTGTAATCCTCAAGGAAGTAGTCTCTTTGCATAGCGCCGTTCTCGCCTAAGTAGAACTTAGCATTACCTGATGATTGGATAGTATCAGTAATGTACTCATTGTTGTTGTCTACGTAAAACCAGTCAGCGCCATTTTGTACCCATCCTCTTGCAGATACAAGTGAAGCAACTGAAACAGAAATTACGGCTGCTGCAGCTAATACTAAGCCGAGTTTTGTTTGTTTCTTCATAAGATTTAAATCTCCTTTTAAAATATTTCTAAGCTGTACACTTAGTCTGCTATAATAATAATAAATATAGGTCTCTTTTTCAATATAATTTTTAATAAAAATACCTTACAATTTTCTTAAATAGAAAAAGAGCGGTTTTACCGCTCTTTTTTAGTCCTCTATGCGGAAATTAACACAATATGTTTCATCCAGTTTTAGTGCATATCTGCCTGCTATAGTTCTATCCATATTACAAGTTTTTCCATATTCATCAGCTGTACCAAAGTTAATCCATTGAGATTTAACTTTTGTACCGCCTGGTTCCAATTTTTCACTCTTAAACTGCCAACCTATAGTACCATCATCAAGCCTATGGCGTCTTATAGGAACCTCGAATATATTGATAACATATCCATTTTGACCGATTAACCAGTAATTACCGGATTTATCTTTTTTTACCGAATTTCCTTTTGATATCTTTGATCCAGATGGCCCTACAGCAGCAAACACTGGGAACTTACCTGCATATTGTGTTGTAACCACATAATCTGTAAGTATGTCATTGTGGTTCTTATCAGCCTTTGCCCATGCATGAGTTGAATTATTGTATACTGGGGCATAGTCTACAGTATCGCCATAAACACTATTTGAATATCCTAGGAACACCAATCCTATACCAAGCGCTGGATCTGGTTTCAACTTTATACCAGCCTGATAATAATATTTCTTCTTAAAGCCTTCATATTCGCCAGTTGATTGAGATGTAAATAAATAGTCATCATCACCAAAGGCAACTGTTCTCTCTCCAGTATCCCTTTTTCCATAAGCACTTGCAATCTCTGGGTCTTCAGAAAAATAATACAATAACTGTGTATCACTATTAAACATCTGGAATTCTGACGCAGCTGACTCTCTCTCTTTACTTATATAAAATCTACTTATAATGAAATCTCTACCATCGGTCTTCTCTGCATCTATACAATCAACAAATCTCTTTGTAGCTTTATCAATTACACATATTCCAGTTTGCATTATGCCCTGTGCATTAAATACATAGTATCCATTGTTGATCTTTCTCATTTCGCCCTTAACTACATCGCCACCACTGACAGAATAGAACCATCTTTCTATCTCTTGGTCATGATCATCAAGATTCTGTTTCATAGAAGGAACTGCAAAAACCCACTCTTTCTTAGCGAGACGTCCTACATCATCTCCTTCTTCCATATAATACTTCTTTGTAGTTATAATAGGATCATTATTATCTGGGTCTGTAAGATCTGAATCCCATCCCATGGCCATGACACCATTGTCATCAAATGCATAAGTTTTTCCATTGATTATCTTTTTGAAAAGTGCATCATCTTTATTTGATTGAACTTTCTTATTAGTACTTGGCAAAAAATAGAACCAAAGTTCCTGCTTTAAATAATATCTATCCTCTACTGATCCCTCTTCATATGCAGTCCAACCTTCGCGAAGTACTCCATCTGTCTCATCTCCAGCATAGTAGCAAAACCCTACAAATGGATCATCCTCTGAATTATATTCATCAAATCTGTCACCCTGCTCATTTATCCAACCTGATAGCATCTGTCCATTTTCATTAAACAAATATTTCTTACCATCTATAGTCTTTCTTACTACTCCACCTCTTGATTTATATGCTTTTCCATTTGAACCAAAGTAATATAAGTATACCGTTGGAGGATTATCCATTGGATTATATATTTGACTTGGGTCTACTGCCACCCAAGTATTGGTAACCATCTTTCCAGAATCATCAAAATAATATATGCTATCATTATAATCTTCAAGTAAATAATCCCTAACCATATTTCCATATTCATCAAGATAATACTTATCATTTCCTGAAGATCTTATGGTGCTAGTCAAATAAATACCGTCTGCATCAACATACATCCAGTTATCTCCTCCATCATTTACCCAACCAGCAGAAAATGTTGCTATAGCATTTAAAATTACCATAGCACATAATAATATTATTGTTTTAAATACTGTTTTTCTCATAATCTTTTTCCTTTTTGTGCACGAATAAATCAAGACAACCATACTTCTAATTGGAAGTTTGGTCATACACACCCACTAATAATACACTATTTTAGGCTCTTTTGCAAGTCCGAATTTTAGGTACTTTTACAGCACTTTAAGCCTATATTTATAGCCAAAGCAAAGGTGATGTAGGCCACATAGCGATAATTTGTATTGCAAGAATATGGATATTTTATATTGAAACTTACATAGGCAAATATAGCGAGGAAAAATAGTAGTAAGCCTATGATTTTTAGGTTAAAATTTGGACTCGCAAGCTTTGCTCCTACGATGTTTAAGTTCACCCCTACATTTTTGCTAACCTCTACAATTAAATCTCTTATATTTAATATTATAGTAATAATGCCTATAAGAAAAAATGCTATATTAGCAAAGTATAATATAGTACATAGTGTATGAAAAGCTGTAGCGCTAAAATTAAACTCATCAAAAGTAGCTGTCTTAATCATGTCTATCCATGCATTGTATTCTATAAAATCATGATAAATGCCATTGTTTGCTTCTACCACCCTGTTTAATGGAAATGATAAAAATCTGTCAGTAAAAGTCCATGCGTAATTCCTTAAGTCAAGTGGGCTATCTATTGCTATTTCGGAAATCGCACCAAGTGGAATATCAAATCTCACTAAATTTCTTATTGAGTATGATAGACCTATAGGGAATACTATCAAAGCAAATATGATTAACTGTTTTGTTATGGATGGGCTCGCAAGCTTTACCCCTACGATGTTTGAGTTCGCCCCTACATTTTTGCTCGCCCTTTTTAAAGACCTAATCCAAATTATCAACATCATAGGTCCTAGAATAAATGCTATAAGTCCTACAGATATCTTTGTAAGCATACCTATCCCAATTGATAAGGCAAGTAAAACTATAGTTTTCAAATCTTTATTTTTACACCATCTTATCCCAAAGTATAATGATAGATAAAAAAACATATATGATATATTATCATTACTATATTGAGTAGTCATAATGATAATGCCAGGATAAAATGCCATGATAGCAAGTATAAAATTCTTTATGCGATTTGATATGTCAAATTCTTTGATAATCTTGTATATAATTATTAATGTTAAAACTGAATATATAAAAGACAAAATCTTAGTATGAGAATAAAGTTCAAGATAGTTTTCTCCATAATCTTTAAACAAAGATAAAAATCTCATTAATAAAGATTGTAAGAATGCATTGATTGGTGGTTGTGCAAACTCATAACCTGCCATAGGTGGGAGCTTGCCATATTTAAATAAATACACTGCATAATCAAAATGGCCATAACGAAGTAGCACATCATGCTGATTTACTGATGGTGTAGCAAAAATATAGGCAATGAATCTTAATAATATGCCTATCGCCATGATATTGTTACTTATTAAATTTTTAGCTTTGCTTTTCATTATGTGTTCGACGGGCTCGCAGTGCTCGCCCCTACGATGTTTGTGCTCGCCCCTACGATGTTTGTGCTCGCCCCTACAATCGAGCTCCGCAAGCATTCGTCCCTACAATTTAGTTGTTTACCATTTCTGCCTTACGCTCTTTAAGTGGTAGCACTTCTATTTGCTCAACTAACAAAAACAAAAATCTTTGTAACTCACCCTCAGAATCCGTATGCTCATACATAAATGGTTTCCCACTTACCTTAATCCAATCATATATATGATGTGCACTTTGGTCAATATTTACAAGATAAAAACCACTATATTGATCATCACCATGTTCAGCTGGACCATTTCTATAAACCATAGGGAATTCAAATGTCTTATCCCATGATTCATACCAACCATACATTCCCTCTACAACGATAGTAGAATTCTTAAACTTATCTATATTATTATAAATATAATTGATTTTTGTCAAAAACTGCTTTTCACCTATCACTATCTCATTATCCACTTTCAATTCAAAGTCAGCAGGATATTCCCTATGTGCCTTAGTTGGCTCTATAGTCTCTACCTCTGTCTCTTTATCAATAGCAAATTGATTAGCAGCTTCTGGTATATAAATAGTAGTCTCCTCTTCAATAACTGGTTTATCGCAAGCAAATAAAGAAAGCGAAATTACTACTGAAATTACAAATATTAAACTTTTGCTAAATTTATTATTCATAAAAATAATTATCTATACCTTTATATATACCCTCTGCGAATATACCTACTTTATCTTCGGTGACCTCTGTTGCCTTGTCACCTAACTCTATATCCACACTTGCATTGGTTGAAAATGAAATTTGAGTTAAATCTCCTTGTAAGGTTCCTTTATTTTTCCAAATTTTCTCCCCCATGCCTCTAAATGCTTCTATAATACTATCACCAAGTTTCTTAATATTATTTGCATTTGACTTTACTGGCTCCATGTCTAAATAATTTTTATCATTATATGGGGTTATGTAAAAGATGCCTTTGTTGCTTGCAGTTGAATCAAAATGTATGGCAATGTGCGCATCAGCATTTTCATTTGCAAGAACGGTACGTGCAATATTATCTAATCGGCAATCATCATTTTCCCTAATCATAAGTACCGAATAACCATTGTCAAGTAATTTGTCCTTAAGGGCATATGCAACTGCAAGATTTGCATTTGCTTCAGTCATTCCATTATTAAAAACCATACCCTCAGATACAGCTGATGATAATACAGAGCCTGCTGAAGTTGTGCCACCAGAAACTTTTGGCGTGAAATCCGGATGTGAAAATGTCTTGATTTTTGACCCACCCTTAGTGCCATGTCCAGCATTTATAGCTACCGTTTTTCCTGTATACCTATAAGCATCGCTTTTATTTAATTTATAAAGCACTGCATATCCATCATTTATTATAGAATATGTAGCATATGGTGCGGAAAAATCTACATATATGTTTTCAATAGTATACTTATCTTTAACAATAAAATCCGAAGGGATTTCTAGTTTATTATTCGCATTTTCATCTTTCTCACCGCTAGTATCACTTTCATCTCCAACATAAGGGCTCCTAAAGTTCGCCCCTACGCTTTCATTCACTTCTACAATGCCAGTAGTTGCCCCTACATTTATGCTCGTCGCTACAATATCATTCGTAGCACCATTGCAAGCTGTCAAAGATAATATTAAAATTATTGATAAAATTCTCTTCATCAATTATATAATCCTTCCACCAAACATTATATTGCCATCCTTATCATAAAATACTGCTGACTGTCCTCTAGTTATAGCTCGAACCGGCGATTGCAAATGACATTTCAATACTAGGTCTCTTTTATTACTTTCACCAATACCTACCACCTTACACTCGGTACCATCATGACGATAACGAAGCTTTGCAATGTATATTGCACTGTTATCAGAAATTAAGGCTTCTTTTGATATGCCACTAAAAACTACATCATGGATGCTAAAGTCAGTTGACATCAAATCATCATTACTTCCTAGTATAACCTGATTTTTATCTACATCTATACTAACTACAAACTTTCTTTCCCCAAAAGCAATATTCAAACCTTTACGTTGGCCACAGGTATAATTAATAATTCCATCATGGTAACCCAATACTTTTCCATTTATATCTACAAATTCGCCTTTAGAAAAATACTTTTTGGAAGTAATGTCATCTTCTTTTAGTTTCCCTGTAGCAATTTGCTCTCTATAGTCATCCCCAAATTCATATCTTTTTATAAACTCTTTATAATCTATGTCCTTTATAAAACACACATCTTGAGAATCCTTTTTTTCTGCAACTTTTAGCCCTAGTTCCAAAGCAATTTTTCTTACTTCATTTTTATCCATGTCGGATAAAGGAAAAATGATATGTGATAATTGATCTTCTGTCAATCGGTATAGCATGTATGACTGATCTTTCTGTAAGTTTTTGCTTTTTTTTATACAATACCTAACCTGCGGGCTCGCAATGCTCGCCCCTACAAGGGCTCCGCGAACATTCGCCCCTGCGATTGTTGCAATATTGGCATAGTGGCCGGTAGCAATCATATCACAGTTTTCTTCTTTCATAACTTGCAATAATTTTTCAAATTTCATTATGCCGTTACATAGAGCGCATGGATTAGGGGTTATACCATTTTCATAGTCATTCACAAATGATGCTATAATTTTCTCTTTAAACTCATTTTGGTAATCTCTAAAAATGATTTTTATGTTAAGAGATTTTGATATGTCAAGTAATTCATTTGTCTCAACAAAATCTGAAGCAAAGGCAAAATTTACGCCTATAACTTCGTGCCCACTTTTTTTTAATAAATATGCAGCAACTGTGGAATCTACTCCACCAGACATAGCAACAAGTACTTTCATAATTATTTTGGTCCCTCAGTTGAACCTTGCTGTAATCCAAAATTCTTATTGAAATCATTTTGGAAACTTACTATTCCATTCTCTCCATATGCAGAACCTGGCGATACTCCTACTGACACACCAAAGGCAGCACTATTATCTATCTGGTATCCAAGCACATTGTTTATATTAGCAGCATTTAAACTAACGCTTGCATCTTTTCCTACGCACTTTCCAAGTGAATCAAAAGTATAGGCTATGCCTTGAATCTGTATAGTAGCATTTACTGTCAAACTTCCATCTATTTCTGACAAATAATATGCATTTCCATATTGGTCCTGTATCCATCCTTTCATCATTGATCCATTACCTATATTAAAATAATACATTTTACCATTTGCAGTAATCCACCCAGTATCCATAGCACCATTTACATTAAAATGATACCAATAGCCATTTACCTCGGCAAAAGTATTTACTATGCATTTGCCATTATAAAAATAGAACCATTTATCTCCTATTTGCTTCCAACCAACATACATCACTCCATCTTCGCCAAAGTAATAATAGTCTAAAACGCCATTTGTATAAGTTTGTATCCAACCTGTAACCATCTGTCCTGACTTATCATCCAAATAATATGTCTTATCTCCCAGTTTTAAAAATCCTACTTTCATCAAACCATTCTCATCAAAATAATAATACTTATTATTGATTAGATACCACCCTGTGACAGTATAACCCGCTGCATCAAAAAAGTAAAAGCCATTACCATCTTGAAGCCAATTATTAGCGACATACTGTCCAGTGGCTACATTTAAATATCTACTCCTATTTCCCTCTTTCAACCAATCTGCATAAGTTGCAAATGAAAACATTAAACTCATTGACAAAATGGATAAAACAATTGAAATTGATTTTTTATTCATAATTTTTCTCCTGTAATGCTGAATAACAATTTTTAAAATTTCTATAGCCTTTCATACCAAATTCTCCATAGTCAGCACCGCCAAGCGCAGTTCTCACCATTGCCCATACAGCATTGTATAAACCGCCAAGTGCCATGTATGAAATGATTAATATGTGTGCAAGGTTGTCATCATGCGGTATTATTTGAAGAGGGCTCGTTGAATTCGTCCCCACAGATGACTCTTTATACATTTTATATAACATAAGTGTTTTTTCTATGTCAAATCCTACATACACACCGAAAAGTGCTATATCAGAAAGCGGATCTGCCATACCAGCATATTCAAAATCAATCAACTTTAATCCACTCTTAGTCACTAATACATTATTTGGATTTGGGTCGCCATGACAAAGTGTAAAAAGTCTATCTTCATTCTTAATCATGTCTGCAATTTTCTTTTCATTTAATAATATTTTATCAAAATCCTCATATGGCACATATACATCTTTATCTTTAATAATGCTTAAGTATTCATTAATCTTTTCAACTATATCACTACTTTGGCTTACTTTGACTCCAAATGAATGAAATCTTCTATATAATGCCATGCAAGCTTTTAATTCACTATCGTCATTTATATCAAGCGGTCTTGAATCATCAATATATTTTGAAACTTTGTAACCACTATTCTTATCAAGGAAAATAATATCCTCAGTGATATTCTTATCCTTTAATGAATTCAAAACCTCCGCTTCACACTGTCTATCAATATACTTTTCTGTCCCTTCGCCTGGGATTCGCACAAAATAATGTTCACCATTATATTCAAACTTATATGAATTATTTGTCATGCCTTCTTTTACGCATTCAATATTCGTAATCTCATTTGATTTTATGTTAAGAGCCTTAGAAACAAACTCTACAGCCTCTGAACCATAATCTCCACTATCTCTATCAAATCTTTTTAAATCATTTATATTATCAAATTCGAAAATGACACCCTTATCATGTTTGTATAAATATATACTTGGTAATAGTTTAAAATTATTTACAAGCACATCTTCCCAATAAAAACCATTGGTGGATGTCCTATGATAATAATCCTCGATCATAGGTATTAGCTTTTCTAAAAAATCTTTTGTCAAAAAACATGGTCCAACAAGACAATAGTCATTCTCTCCACCGAGTATAACACCTTTTATCTCACTCTTATTATTTATTACATATCTCCACTCACCATCACAGTTTTCATAAAATGCTCCAGTATAATATGGTTCACATTCATATTTATGATAAATATTTTTCGCTATATATACATCCGAAACACATACATACATATTTTTTCCACGGAGCAAATCTATAGCGTGGTAAAATGTCGATAAAGTATTTTTTTCTTTATACTCTTCATTATAGACTAACTTGACATTGTATTTATCAATCAAATAGTCAAATTTCTCTTTTAGATAACCTACCATTATTGTTATGTTATCTATACCGACAGATTTTAGTTGTTCAATCTGCCTTTCAATCATTCTTTCGCCTTTAATCTTTAAAAAGCTTTTTGGTGTGTCATAGGTAAATGGCGCAAGTCTAATCCCCATACCACAGGCTAAAATGACTGCTCCATCAACTTTATACTTTTCTACTTCCCTTTTGCCCTCTTCTGTAATCTCATAAAAACTATTCTTTTTATTTTGACGAAGTAAGCCTTTATTTTCTGCTAGCTTTACTATAGAATTTATCTTGCCTAAAGACACAGAAAAATCTTTCGCCATTTCTCTTTGCGAAATATCTGGGTTTTCATATATACTTCTTGTAACTAGAAATTCTAAATTCACTACTAATTATCCAATGTGTATTAAATGCATTTTATAATATCAATAATGCTATCGTAGATGTTCTTTTTGAGTAACATATCAAAATATACTTTCGCAGTATATTTCATTGTCTTATCCATAGAAAAAATTGTTTTATAATTAAACACTTTCTTTATAAGTGCATTGTCAAGACGAAGGAAATGCGCTTCATGAGGCTTAGCTTTATTCGTGCCTACCTTGTTTTGAATGACATTTACCTTGGCAAGATTAGGATCACAGTGCTTTGTGCCTGCCTTATATTCTTCTCTAACTATAATTTCCCAAGCTTTGAAAAACTTATCTGTTAACACTTTTGTCTCTAAACAATCTTTTTTGTCAGGGCCTATATTGTAATTGCCTTCATATTTTTTATCCTTAAGTTGTAAAGCCATTATATTGAGGTAAAGAATTAATGGCTCTAACACATACTGATATGGCCTTATGCTTTTTGGATTTCTTATAAGCATGTCCTTTTTATTCTTTATAGCACGATAACAGTCAGGTATGATTCTATCTTTATTTAAATCTCCACCGCCTATTACATTTCCTGCTCTCGCAGTTGACACTCTGTACATATCTTTATTTGCAAAGAAAGATTTTTCATATGCATAGGTAACTATCTCTGAACAAGATTTTGAATTTGCATATGGGTCTCTGCCACAAAGTTTATCTTTTTCTTTAAACGAATAATTTGATAAATCATTATTTTCATATACTTTATCAGTAGTTACATTTAATATAGATATTGGTTTTGAAAGTTTTGTCCCTGCATATGTACGGATTGCCTCAAGTAAATTCACAGTACCCATTACATTTACTTCATATGTGTATCTTGGTTCTTCATAACCAAGCAAAACTAAAGGTTGAGCAGCCATATGAAGCACATAATCAGGGGCAACTTTTTTTATAAACGCTGATAATTTTTTATAGTCTCTGATATCAGCAAATACTTCGGATTCGACTAACTTATTTTTAGGGATCGCATAGCTCGCCCCTACAGTATGTGTTTTTACACCTACAGTTAAAAGTTCATAGAGACTACCTTTTTCTGGCTTTAGAGAATATCCATACACTTTTGCGCCAAGATATTTTAATAGCACACAAATATATGAACCTTTAAAGCCAGTATGCCCTGTAACTAAAACCTTTTTACCATTATAAAATTTTTTTAATTCTTTAATGTTTAACATTTACCACACTTTCCATGGCGCTTTACCGCTATTCCATAATTCATTCAACATTTTCATTTCTCTTTGAGTATCCATACATTGCCAAAATCCTTTGTGTCTAAAGCTCATAAGTTCATTGTCGTTGGCAAGTTTTGTAAAAGGCTCTTTTTCAAGTGGTGTGCTATCTCCTGCTATGTAATCTCCTATTCTTTTATTTAAAACCATATAGCCACCATTTATTATTGCCTCATCCACTTCTTCTTTCTCTCTAAACGAAATTATTTCATTATTTTCATTTATATCAATTACACCTTTCATATTGCCAATTGATACTGTAGTTATAGTGGCTATTTTCTTATTTGCCTTATGGAACTCTAATAATTTATTTATATCAACATCTGACAATCCATCACCATAAGTTAAAAAGAAATCGTCATCAGGTATCAAGTCAAGAATTCTTTTTACCCTGCCTCCTGTCATTGTATTAAGTCCAGTATCAACCAAAGTAACCTTCCAATCTTCACCATTTTTATTAAGCACCTTCATCTCATTTGTGGCAAGGTCAAATGTCACATCAGAAGTATGTAAAAAATAATCAGCAAAAAACTCCTTTATAACATATTGTTTATATCCAAGACAAATAATAAAGTCTTTAAAGCCAAAACTACTATAATATTTCATTATATGCCACAAAATTGGCATATCTCCTATTTCCACCATTGGTTTTGGTTTTAAATGGCTCTCCTCACTTATTCTTGTTCCAAATCCACCTGCTAAAATTACTGCTTTCATATTTGTTCCTTTCGGGTAGTCAATACCACCCCTACTTATATATATTTAAGTGTTGTTCCTGTAAAATCCTTAAAGCATTTTTTATATGTTCTGTACTTCTTCTATACTCAAATAAATTTTCTAACTCTTCATCACTAAGTTCCTTATACTTAAAGGCTTTTTCTTTTAAGTTTTCATAAGCAATCTTTCTATAATCAGCTTTAAATATCTCATCAGTGTTGGTTGTGATGTGACCAAGAAGTATAAAACTAATTGATAGTGCGCAGATAGTTATGAGTGCGATTTTATGTGGGCTCGCAGTGCTCGCCCCTACAACGCGAGGGCTCATAAAGTTCCCCCCTACGATTTCAGAATTTGACCCTACAATTTGCGAATTCTTTCCTTCACGCACTTTATCTATAGTTAAAAACAATACAAGTATCACTCCTAGCGTTAAAAACATATACTGCAAGCTGTACCTACTTGACATACCATATTCATCTCTTACAAAACTATAGCGTGCTAAAAATACAAGTGCATAATTTGCTAAACCATATACTATGTATATAATTGGTAGTTCCGATATATCAGTTTTACCATTCGCACTTGCACCTACTCTCTTATTTTTAAAACTCAACAAGCATTTTATTATTAGCACTAGTACAAAAACTATAATCAATAAATATATTGTGCCAACTAATAATATAATTTTTTCATCTATAGTTCCAAAAATAATTGCATAATCAAATGTCTCTACGCCTATAATGCTACTTGCCAAGCTCTTTAATAAAAATCTAATTGGAAAAATTGGATTT
>OMRR01000075.1 GCA_900313535.1 uncultured Eubacteriales bacterium | reverse complement strand
TTTAACATTTGCATTGCTCTATTTTTATTCAATTGTTGTGATCTCTCTTCTTGGCATGCTACTACAGTATTTGTAGGTATATGAGTAATTCTTACAGCCGATGAAGTCTTATTTATATGCTGACCACCTGCTCCACTTGATCTAAAATAGTCAAATCTTAAATCATCTTCATTAATATCTATATTTATCTCATCTTTAATATCTGGCATTACATCTAAACTAACAAAAGATGTTTGTCGTTTATTTTGAGCATTAAATGGAGATAATCTAACTAATCTATGTACCCCCATCTCAGATTTTAAATATCCATAGGCATATTTACCTTTAACTGAGAATGAAACTGATTTTATTCCTGCTTCATCTCCATCAAGATAATCTAGCACTGAAATTTGGAAATTATGATTAGCTGCATATTTATTGTACATTCTATATAGCATTTGACAAAAATCACAACTCTCAGTGCCACCACTACCTGCATTTAACCTAAGTATGGCATCTAATGTATCGTATTCTCCAGATAACAATAAAGCAATTCTCACATTTTCTAAATCTAGATTAAATGTATTATACTGGTCAATGATTTCTTTTGCCATTTTTTTGTCATTTTCAGAATTGGCAAGATCAATTAATTCCAATAAATCATTATAAGTCTCATATAATTTATCGTATGAATTTATAGAATAAGTTATATCTTTTAACTCTTTAGAAACAGAATTAGCATTTTCAACATCATCCCAGAAAGTATTCTCTTCCATAAGCATATTAATTTCACTAATTCTATCTTTCTTTTTCTTTATATCAAGAGAATTATATATTTCATTTAATACATTTTCTTTAGATAATAATTCATTTTTTAAATTCTCAAGTTCTAACATTAACTATTTTTTCCATGGCAGTTCTTATATTTTTTACCACTTCCGCATGGACATGGATCATTTGGATACACTTTCTTAGTTGAATTAATCTTCGGTCCTCTTGTTACTTCGTCAGACCTATTTGTGCCAATTGGCTTTGATACTTCTTTTCTTTCAACCTTCTCAGCAACTTTTAAATGATAAAGTATTTTAACTGTATCTTCTTTAATTGCAGTTACAAGTGTATCAAACATCTCATATGCTGCAATTTTGTATTCAACTAGTGGGTCTTTATGTCCAAAAGCTTGTAAATTAATACCCTGTCTAAGTACATCCATATCATCAATATGGTTCATCCACTTAGTATCTATAACACGTAGTAATACAACCCTTTCAACTTCTCTTGCTTGTTCTTCATCAGGGAATAATTCTTTTTCTCTCAAGTCATATAATTTCAATGCTTTATCAATAAATACCTCTGATAATTCGGTAATACTTTTACTTTGCAATGAGCTTAAATCATTCTTATCAATTGGTATTAATTGATAGATAGAATCAAAAATTGTGAATAATTTTTCTTCAGTAAATGGATTAGTATAGTATAAATTTACTGTATTGGTAATTACATCTTTAATCATTTTAATGATTAAACTATGCAAATTTTCACCATTTAAAACTTTATTTCTTTCTTCGTATATAACTTCTCTTTGCTCGTTGTTGATGTCATCATATTTTAATAAGTTTTCTCTTATGCAAAAGTTATTATTCTCAATTCTTTTTTGTGCCTTTTCAATAGCATTTGTAAGCATCTTATGTTCAATCTGCTCGCCATCTGCCACACCAATAGAATTAAAAATCTTTATCAAATTTTCAGATCCAAATAGTCTCATTAAATCATCTTCAAGAGATATATAAAATCTTGATTCACCAGGATCACCTTGACGTCCACTACGACCACGAAGCTGATTATCTATACGTCTTGATTCATGTCTTTCTGTACCAATAATTTTAAGTCCACCAAGTTGTCTAGTTTCTTCAGTAAGTTTTATATCAGTACCACGACCAGCCATATTAGTTGCAATTGTTACCATACCTTTTTGACCGGCATCTGCAACTATTTGTGCTTCTCTCTCATGTTGTTTTGCATTTAAAACATTGTGTGGTATACCTATTCTTTTTAAGGCATCTGATAACATTTCAGATGTATCAATATTTATAGTACCTACAAGCACAGGCTGACCTTTTTTATATGTTTCTGCGATTTCATTTATTACGGCATTAAACTTTTCTTTTTTAGTCTTATATACTGCATCATTATGATCTATTCTTTGTACTGGTACATTCGTAGGTATAACTATTACATCCATTCCATATATAGTTCTAAACTCTTTTTCCTCAGTTTGAGCTGTACCAGTCATACCAGCTTTTTTCTCAAATTTATTAAAAAAGTTTTGGAATGTGATAGTTGCGAGTGTCTTAGACTCTCTCTTTATTTTCACATGCTCTTTTGCTTCTATAGCCTGATGTAAACCATCACTATATCTTCTTCCAGGCATAAGACGACCAGTAAATTCATCAACAATTATAATTTCATCGTCTTTAACTATATAATCCTTATCTTTATGCATTAAGTTATGTGCTCTCAATGCTAAAACTACATTGTGTTGTATGTCAATATTATTTGGACTTGATAAATTATCAATGTTGAAAAACTTTTCTACTTTTTTGATTCCTTGCTCAGTAAGTATAACTTGTTTATCTTTCTCATTTACTACATAGTCACCATCTTCTTCTTGAGTTTCACCCATTATAATATCAAGTTTATTTAATTCTGGCCTATATACACCTTTAATAAGTTGTTTTGATAATATGTCACATGCATCATATAATTTAGTAGATTTATCTGATTGTCCAGAAATTATAAGTGGTGTTCTCGCCTCATCTATAAGTACAGAGTCAACTTCATCGATTATACAATAGTGAAGTCCTCTTAAAACTTGTTGATTTTTATATATAGCCATATTATCACGCAAATAATCAAAACCAAGTTCATTATTTGTCACATAGGTAATATCAGCATTATATGCATTTTGACGTGCAGGTGGATCCATTTCATTCAATACAACTTCACAAGTCTGTCCTAAGAATCTATGTATTGCACCCATCCATTCACAATCTCTTTTTGCAAGATATTCGTTTACAGTTACTATGCATACACCTTTACCAAGCAAAGACATGAGATATGCAGGACAAGTAGACACTAAAGTCTTACCTTCTCCAGTTTTCATCTCTGCGATTCTACCTTGATAAAGTATAATGCCACCAATAAGCTGTACTTCATAGTGTTCAAGTCCAGTAACTCTTCTACTTGCCTCTCTTACAGTAGCAAATGCTTCAGGTAATATATCATCTAGAGTTTCACCATTCTTTAATCTCTCTTTAAACTCTACAGTCTTATGTTTTAACTCTTCATCACTTAATTTAATAAAACTGTCTCTATATGCCATAGTCTTTTTAACAAGTGGCATAACAAGTTTAACTTCTCTATCGGAATGTGTACCAAAAATTTTATCAACAATTGCACTCATTATTATCCAAATACCTTCTTATAATCATTTACAAATTTCTCTATACCTTGATCAGTTAATGGATGCTTAATCATTTGCATTATAACTTTATATGGTATAGTTGCTATATCTGCACCAGCTTTTGCACATTCAACTGCATGCATTGGATGTCTTATAGATGCAGCTATTATTTCAGTTTTGATATCATAAGTGCAAAATACCTCAGCAATATCATATATAAGTTGAACTCCATCTTCTGAGATGTCATCAAGTCTACCAACAAATGGTGATACAAATGTAGCACCAGCTTTAGCAGCAAGTAATGCTTGGTTGACAGTGAAAATTAAAGTAACATTTGTTTTGATACCAAGCTTAGTTAATTCTTTAACAGCAATAAGGCCATCCTTTGTCATAGGTATCTTAACTACCATATTTTTGTGATAAGAAGCAATTACCTTGCCTTCTTCCACCATATCTTGCCACTTAGTTGTAGTTGCTTTTATTTCTCCACTTATTGGTCCATCAACAAGTGAACATATCTCACCAATAACATCCTCTAATTTTTTTCCCTCTTTTGCAATTAGAGATGGATTTGTAGTTACTCCATCAATAACTCCTAATGTTGCAGCATCTTTAATTTCTTCAATATTAGCTGTGTCAATAAAAATCTTCATAAAACATCCTCCTTATTTTATTTATTTCCTAATACATTTCTTATTGAATGTGGTGTTCTATAATCCCAACTGCTTATCTTTATACCTGC
>OMRR01000069.1 GCA_900313535.1 uncultured Eubacteriales bacterium | reverse complement strand
TGAAGGCTCTGCTACAGGAGTTGCCTTATCACTTAGGCAATATATATTATTTGCAAAATCTGTACCATATTGAAAAATACTATAATCTAAACCATCATTTGCCTTCATTTGAACAACATTCCCAGATACATAGGTTCCTGATGTCTCATCAGCACCCTCATACTTTGTTCCTTGAGTCCATGCACCATATTCATGATGCTCATCTGCTGTTTGATTTATAGTAGCATCTGTTATTGCTTTCCCATTATCATTTCTATAATAACTTTTGAAAGTATTATAAGTTGAAAATGAAAAATCTTTATAATCATGTCTCCAAACATCTATGTTTAATATCGGCCATACATTTGCATACTCCCTAAGATAAATATTTCCATTTGCTGCTTTATGATATATAAAAGCTTTCCCACTTCCTTCAATATTTTGCGTCTTAGATGCTTGTATACTTTCTTTTTTTGTGAATACACATTTTGACAAACCTGTACTAAAATTTGCTGGACCGCTTTCATTTAAATCATAATGATATTGGTCAAGAATTCCCTGACTTTGATCATGATATGTATCAGTTGTTCTAAGCATCTCAATACGATTTTGAATATCAGGTTCAACATATTGTCCAGCATTCGTACCACCTACTGCAAGTAACCAAACTGTATTACCTACTGAACCTGTATTAGTAATTGGGTTATAGCTCCATCCACCTTCATAAAATCTTCTACCACAGGTCAACCCCCACTCGCCTTTTGCTACTAAATCCCTTGTTATAGATAAATTCACTTCTGTTGTTATAGTATCCGAATCTATTTCTTTAAATTGATTCTTGAAAATCAATGAGTTTCCACCAAGTTTTACTTTTAATTTTTCCCAATAATTCTCTGGCTCTTTTGATAAATTAATTCCTGCTAAATAAGAACTAATAGCACCATCAATCTTTTTATCTATACTATCATTATACGAATCAATTTGTGATGCAAAATTATTTTTTAAAGCATCAAATTCTGACTTTGTCACAAATGTTGATCCATCATTATCTGATACTACTGCAGCAAAAGAAATTGTATTCAATATAAATATTAAAACAAGTAATAATACCATTTTTGATTTCTTAATGCTTTTTAATCTAATCATAACTATCCTCACTATACTAAGTTATACTATATGTATCTATTGTGGCTTCAACATTATCAATTGTGCTATAACAATTAAGATATACTATGTCATCTTTTTCAAAATCATTTTTAGTTGAAATTTCATCATTTACATTAGTATTCCCAAAAACCTTAATTTTTGCGCTTGGATCAAAATCACCATTTATAAACTGCTTATCACTAATTTGATAATTTACATTTCCACTTCCACTATTTGTTTTAAATTTAATCTTAATTGTTGCACTTGTATCGTTTATAATTTTTGCAATCGGTACTCCACCTCCATTATAGACATTTTCTCCAGCAACTGATGTAAGTATACTATTTGTAAAATAATTTAATGGTACAGATTCAGGAGTCATAGTAAGTTTTTTCCATCTAACTCTAACATCATTCATCTTGTTTGTTTGTGTATTCTGTCCTACTGTTGAAAAGTATATATCTTGCCAAGTTATATTTGTAAATCAATATTATCGTATTCTGTAGTTGATTCTATAGGTAATGCTATATCTCTCATACAATATACAGATGTATCAGTATATCTTGCAAATTGCTTAGTAGTATAATCTACAGTATTTGTAGTAGTAATCTTAGACAAATCAAATTTTATATAATACTTATTATCTTCAGTAGATGTATCAGAAGGTATCACTCCACCTGTATTAGACGTTACAAACGAACCATAGCCATCAGGCAAATCAGCATTATAAGTTTGCATAGTTGTTGTCGTATATGCTTTACCATTTTCAGACGCATACCCTTTAGCAAAATTATTTCTTGCCGCAGTGCCTCTACTTTCAGATGCACTATTAGGTACTTTAAAAGATTGATAATTATGCACATAAGCATGTATATTAACAACCGGGTAAACTATTGTTGCATAGTCAGATATGTATTTAGATCCATCTGGGTTTATATGATAAATATATCCACTTCCAGAACCAGGAATTTCATTTGAGTTCAAGGCACTAATATCGGATTTATACTTATTTA
>OMRR01000103.1 GCA_900313535.1 uncultured Eubacteriales bacterium | reverse complement strand
GGCTTTTAGCCATTATTTCACAGTCAAATGTAATCTATACATCTGATTGTAAAAGAAAAAGAGTATGTATTGATAACATGCCTAATGGAAATATTGGATTAGGAAATATTTTAGTATATTTTTATATAGTATAATTTTACCTTTACAAAGTGTGTAAAGGTTTTTTTATTAATAGGGAAAAATTTATTTATGGAGGTGCAAAATGGCTGATATGTATGACGTGATAATAATTGGAGCAGGACCAGCAGGACTTGCTGCAGGTCTTTATGCAGGAAGAAGTAGACTTAAGACTCTTGTTATTGAAAAAGGACAAGATGGCGGACAAATAGCAATTACTAATGAAATCGAAAATTATCCTGGTGCTATGCTTGAGGGTGAATCTGGACCAAGCTTGATAAAGAGAATGACTGAACAAGTTGCTAAGTTTGGAGCAGAAAGAGTTAGTGACTCTGTAAAGAGCGTAGATTTAAAAGGTGATGTAAAGAAAATCACATGCTCTAAAAATACTTATGAGTCAAAGGCAGTTATTATAGCTACAGGTTGTTTCCCAAAACCAATTGGTTGTAAGAATGAAGGTCAATATGTAGGAAAAGGAATTTCATTCTGTGCAACTTGTGATGCAAACTTCTATGAGGGACTCGAAGTTTATGTAGTTGGTGGAGGAGACTCTGCAGTTGAAGAAGCTATGTACTTAACAGGTTTTGCAAGACATGTAACTCTTATTCATAGAAGAGATGAACTCCGTGCTGCTAAGTCTATACAAGAGAAAGCATTTAAGAATGAAAAGCTTTCTTTCATGTGGGATACTGTAGTTGACGAAGTTGGCGGAGACGAGATCATGCAATATATGATCGTTAAAAATGTAAAGACAGGTGAGACAAAGAAGATTGAAGCAGATCCAGATGATGGTATCTTTGGTCTTTTCGGATTTATCGGATACAATGCAAATTCAGAACTCTTTAAAGGCGTTATTGATATGGACGAAGCTGGAAATATCTTAACTGATGAGAACATGCATACAAATATTCCTGGAGTATTTGCTGCAGGTGATATAAGAAAGAAGAGTCTTAAACAAGTTGTAACTGCTGCTGCAGATGGAGCTATCGCAGCTATGCAAGCAGAGAAATTTATAAATTCATAGGAGGAAAATGAAATGTTAGAAGTTAATAAGGACACATTTGAAGCTGAAGTATTAAAGGCTAGCGGAAAAGTATTTGTAGATTTTTATGGAGATGGTTGTGTACCATGTCAAGCACTTATGCCACACGTACATGAGTTTGCAGAGAAGTATGGTGACAAATTAAAATTCTGTGCACTTAACACAACTCAAGCAAGAAGACTTGCTATAAGCCAAAAGATTTTAGGACTTCCAGTTATGGCTATATATGAAAATGGAGCAATCATTGATAGTGTTGTTAAAGAGGCAGCTACTGTAGAATCAATTGAAGAAATGATTAAGAAACATATCTAATTAGATAATTAGGAAGGAAAATAAATTTATGAAAAGTGTAATTAAAGGAACAGGCTATATATTGGCACATACTCCAGATATGGTTTTCTATAATGGTTCTACTCAGACAACTGAAAGAATTGTTAATCCAAATAGTGAGTATTTAAAAGAATTGCCAAAGCATTTAAGAAACTACGACCAAGCAGTTTCTTATTGGCCACATCAAGTATATATTGGAAATAAGACACCAGATGAGCTTGCTAAAACTCCTGAGCCATATTATGACAAAGAGTGTGATGTTAAAGAGAGATTTGGTAAGTATGGTGAGATAATTCCTGAAGATGAGTTCTATTTACTTATGCAAGCATCAGATGTATTTGACTTAGTTATGCTTGAAAAAGGTTTTGTAAGTAAAACTAAAGATAAGTTTGCTAAGGATCAATATATTGATGAGTCAATAGTTGCAAGAGTAAAGGAAGGATTTGATTTAGCAGATATAGAGAAGTGCGTAAAGGATGAGCATGCTGAAGGTTTATATATTGATTTTAAACTTGTAGGCTGTGTAAAGAAAGCTCATGACGTAGATCCAAACTTCTCAGCACATGTTATACATGAAAATCTTGTAGCAAAGGCATCTTCTGTATTAGCACTTATTGCTGGCGTTAAGAATGCTGGTATAAGCAAAGATGAAGTTGATTTTGTTATAGATTGTTGTGAAGAGGCCTGTGGAGATATGCTTCAACGTGGTGGCGGTAACTTTGCAAAAGCTGCTGCTGAGATAGCAGGTCTTAACAACGCTACTGGTGCAGATACAAGAGGTTTCTGTGCTGGACCATCACATGCCATTATAGAAGCAGCATCACTTGTAGCTGCAGGAACATATAAGACTGTAGCTGTAACTGCTGGTGGATGTACTGCTAAACTTGGTATGAATGGTGTTAATATAGTAAAGAAAGGTCTTCCTATCATGGAAGATGTTGTTGCTGGATTCTGTATCATTATTTCTGAAAATGACCAAAAGAACCCAGTAATTAACCTTGATATACATGGAAAACTTGCAGTAGGTGCAGGATCAGCTCCTCAAAATGTTATAGGTGCACTTGTTATAGATCCACTTGCTGAAGCAGGACTTAAGGTTACAGATGTAGATAAGTTCTCACCTGAGATGCAAAATGCAGAAATCATGAAGGCTGCTGCAACTGGAGATGTTGCTGAAGCAAACTATAAGATGATCGCTGCACTTGCAGTTAAGAGAGGTGATCTTGATAAAGCACAGGTTGCTACCTTCCCAGCTGAAAAGGGAGTAAAGGGATATGCACCTATACAAGGACATATTCCATCAGGTGTGCCACCTATCGGATATTTTAGAGATGAGATGCTTAAAGGAAATATGAATAGATGCATGATTATCGGTAAAGGTTCACTTTTCCTTGGACGTCTTACTAATCTTTTTGATGGTGTATCATTCGTTATTGAAAAGAACGATGGTTCTAAGGATAGTGGCGGTGCATCAGAGGAAGAAGTAAAGAACTTAATTGCTAAAGCTATGAAAGAATTTGCGAGTACACTTTTAAAAACAGAATAATATCGTAGGGGCGAAGCAGTGCGAGCTCTCAGTTTTAAAAGTAGTATATTTATGAAAGGAAAATGTTATGAGTACATTAAAAGAACAAATTGCAAAATCATTTATGGCCATGGCAGAGGGTCTTGAGTCTGGACGTTTTGGTGAGAGACCAAAGGTTGCTCTTACTGGTATGGGTTCAGAACATGGAGAAGCAAACTCTTTGCAAGCTGCAGTTATGGCAGCTAAAGCAGGTGTAGATGTATATTATATAGGAACCTATGAAAATCCATTAGTTAAAACTATAAAAGTTAAAGACGATGAAGAAGGACATAAGGTGATGGAGAAGATGGTTGACACTAAGGAAGTAGATGCTGCAGTAACTATGCACTATCCATTTCCAATAGGTGTATCAACTGTAGGAAGAGTAACTACTCCAGCACATGGAAAAGATATGTTTATAGCAAACACTACTGGAACATCAAGCACTGATAGAGTAGAAGGAATGATTATAAATGCCATAAGTGGTATTATAGTTGCTAAAGCAACAGGCATTGCAAATCCAACTGTAGGCATACTAAATATTGAAGGTGCTAAAGCAGTTGAAAAAGCATTGAATGAATTAAAAGCAGGTGGATATGATCTTACTTGGGGAGAGTCATCAAGAGCAGATGGTGGTGTGTGCTTAAGAGGAAATGATGTTCTTAAAGGCACTACAGATATATTAGTTACTGATTCATTAACTGGTAATGTACTTATGAAAGTTTTATCAGCATTCGTGACTGGTGGAAGTTACGAATCAACTGGATTTGGATATGGACCAGGAATAGGAATGAATTATGACAAATTAGTATTCATAGTATCTCGTGCATCTGGAGCTCCAGTTCTTGCACATGCTATGACACTTGCTAGCGAACTTGTAAGAAATCATATCTTAGATATTGCTAAGGCAGAATTTAAGAAAGCAAAGAAAGCTGGTCTTGATAATATCTTAGAAGCAATTAGAGCTAAGAATAAGGTATCAAGTGCACCTTCTGAAGATGTAAAGATGCCACCTAAGGAGCCAGTTCCAGCAGCTATCCTTGGTGTAGAAGTTATGGATCTTGAAGATGCAGTGAAGACTCTTTGGAAAGAAGGAATCTATGCAGAATCAGGAATGGGATGTACTGGACCAGTTGTCATGATGAGTGATGCAAATGAAGCAAAGGCTCGTGAAATATTAAAGAAAGCAGGATATATTTCATAGGAACGATGTGACATCGTAGGGGCTTTCCTTTAGGAGCCCTCATCTACAGGGGCGAGTTATACGAGCCCAAATTCGTAGTTGCGAGCAGTGCGAGCCCATGCTAAATGATTTACTAATTAATTTATACATATAATGTAGAATATCTAAGTGTGCTTCAAATAATTACCATAGTAACTAATTGAATCATGATATTGGACATTCTACGAATCAAAATTTAATATTAAAGGAGGTAATGGTCATGAGTATTTTAGCCGGAAAGAAAGTAGTTATAATTGGCGACCGTGATGGTGTACCAGGTCCCGCTATTGAAGAATGTGCCAAGTCAGCAGGTGGTGAAGTAGTATTCTCATCTACAGAATGCTTC
>OMRR01000076.1 GCA_900313535.1 uncultured Eubacteriales bacterium | reverse complement strand
GAGCCCGCAGGTCGAAATCAATTAAATGGCTAAAAAGAGTAGAAAAATGTGGAAGAAGGCACTATGCCTTATTTTTGCGTTTTTATTAAGTATAGAGAGTTTTGCTGCTGTCGTTAGTGATAATGATGGTAGTGCGTTTATAACCAAGGCGGAGTTTGACAGTCTAAAAAATAACTTCCAATCACAAATTGATCAATATAATTCAAATATTGATAATAAGATAGATAGCGCTATTGCCCAATATTTAGCTGGAATTAAAGTGCAGAAAACTGAAACTAAAAATTTGATGCTTTGGGGCGGAAGAAAACTGGGCTTAATAGAAAATGAAAAAGCAAGACCTTATGTGGAAGGTAATGTTGGAGGAAGGTTAGATTTTACCCTTTACGCAGCATATAATAGGGATGGACATGCGACTGGAGGAAAATGGTCAAGTGGTATTACTACAGTAAGCAATGACGTAACTGCTAATTGCAACCCAACTTGGTTTAAGACTTGTTTTCATCGTATGACTGCTAATAGTTCTCCATTTAAATATCTTATAGTTGATGTTAATAAAACTGGTAGTGATTATTTTTTCAATCTTGCAGGGTATGCTAATGTAACAGAGGAGATAGTTGGATTACACCGTACACATAAAGAAGCAGATTTAACACAAAGATTTGCATGGACTATTGGATTATGCAGTGGCTTTTATTCTCAAAGAAATGCTTTGGAAACTAAAGCAACATCATATACTGGCAATTTTGCTCAATTTTGTGAGTGCACTAATCGTACTTCTGGATTAGGTTCCTATGCAACTCGTGGCACAGACTTTAATGACCATCATAATGAATACTTATTAACTTGGCAGGATGTTACACTTTCGTCTGAACCAACTATACAAAACAATGTTGCATATATTACTAATGCTGCGTCTGGTACTGCTTATAATGGCATTCGTACTAGAGATTGGCATGGTATCAACGCTACAAATGGCACTACAGAGACACATACTAAAGGTGATGTGCATATGTGGGGTTGGAATGTTGATACTAGAGGATCAACATTTAATTTTCATATAGATGCCCGCCCATATGAAGCTAAGGACATGTTTGATGATGGAGCTGGTGTTTTCAATAGGGTTATGCAAGCAGACCCTAGTTATTCTGCTGGTTCTTATGGCCACTATCCATCTACAATGGCACATGGAGTGGTATCAGATAATACCGCTTTCCATAAATTATATAAGGCTGACATAGGTGGACAATTAAAATCTAATAATTTATATTCAAACGAACTTGCAGATGTTATAAAAACGAAAGTAAAAACTGGTTTAATTAATAAAAGTTTTAATGGCACAAATCTTGATGTTTCTCCTTTGTATCTTGGCTTACCATTATTAGATGTTAAGGAGGATGATACGGTTGAAATAGAACTTGAACTTTTAGACAATGACGCTAATTACGATATCGGTTTTACAATAGGTGGTTTTTGGAATCAACCAGTAATGGAATCATCATATGAAGATTCGGGTTGTAACTTGGCTGGTGGTGTTGGACATATTGCAACTTCTACAGCAACTGGGTCAGCACGCAAAGTTAAATTAAAAGTTGAAATCAAAAAATCAGGTATACTATTTATGAAATATGGTGCTAGTGATGGTACTACTCAAGACATACAGTTGCCAACAACATGTATAGTGACAAAAGGTTAATATTATAAATCAAATCATAGGGGAACGTTTATGTTACGAAATAAGTTGGAAAGATTGAATTTAATGTCAAAGGGTAAAAACAAGAATAAAATAGTGAGAAAGACTTTATGTCTTGTCTTTGCATTGATTTTTAGCATGAATAGTATGGCTGCCATAGTCAGTGATAATGATGGCGGTACATTCACTACTAAAGCGGAATTTGAAGCATTGAAGAAAGATTTTGCAAGTCAAATAGACCAATATAATTCAAGTATAGATAATAAAATAGATGGTGCCATATCTCAATACTTAGCTGGAATTAAATTGCAAAAAAAAGAAACTGAAAACTTAATGCTTTGGGGAGGAAGAAAACTGGGCTTGATTGAAAATGAACGGTCTAGACCATATGTAGAAGGCAGAGTTGGAGGTAGACTGGATTTTACACTTTATTCATGTAGTGGTGGCAAATGGTATAATGGTTCAACTATTGTAGGTAATTCTCAAACCACAGATGCCAATCCAACATATTTTAAGACTTGTTTTCATCGTTTGACAGCTAATAGTTCACCTTTTAAATATCTAATTGTTGATGTGAATAAAACAGGTAGTGATTACTTTTTTAACCTTTTGGGGTATGCAAGTGTTACCGAAACTATTAATGGATTACATCGTACTCATAAATCTGCAGATTTGACTCAAAGATATGCATGGACTGTTGGTCTTTGTGAAGGGTTCTACTCTCAGCGTGGAGCGTTAGAAAATAAGTATACATCTTATACTGGTAATTTCGCTGAGTTTTGTGAATGTACAAACCGTAGTTCTGGTAGAGGTTCTTATGCAACTCGTGGTGCATCCTTTGATGATCACCATAATCAATATGTATTAAAATGGTCAGATATAACAATTTCTTCAGAACCATCTGTTCAAAATGACTTAGCTTATATTACAAATTCAGCATCAGGCACTGCTTATAATGGTGTTCGTACTAGAGATTGGCATGGTTTAAATGCTACAAATGGCACCACAGAAACACATACGTCAGGTGAAATGCATATGTTTGGTTGGAATTTAGATAGTAGAGGAACAAAATACAATTTCCATATAGATGCGAGATTATCAGATGGTGTTCTTTTTAATGATGGTGCAGGTTGTTTTAATCGAGTTATTCAAGCAGATTCTAGTTATTCTGCTGGATCTCATGGTCACTATCCTTCTTCAATGGCACATGGAACAGTTGCTAATACTATGGCATATAAGAACTTATTTAAGTCTGATATTGGTGGAGAATTAAAATCAAATAATTTATATTCAAGTGAACTTGCTAGTGTTATAGGAGGGAAAGTAAAAACTGGTTTAGTTAAAAAGACTTTTAATGGAGTAGAACAAGATGTATCACCATTATATTTGGGCTTGCCGATTGCAGATGTAAAGCAAGATGACACTGTTGAGATAGAACTTGATCTTCTTGATAATTCTGCTGCCTATAATATTGCATTCACAGTTGGTGGATTTAAAAATGAACCAATTAGTTCGTCTTTAGCTACTGATGCTGGCTGTAAGGTAGATGGTTTTACAAACCATATTGCAAACTTCCCAACATCAAGAACATCAAGTAAGCAAAAAATTAAAGTTGAGATAGAAAAAACAGGTTACCTATTTATGAAATATAGTGCTACTGGTGGTACTTCACAGTATATACAGTTACCTTCAACTTGTGTGATAACAAAGAATTAATAATATAAGGATATATAGTAATTTGTGGGCGGAGAAGATTATGAACCTCCGCCCCTTTTTATATCTCTCTTTTTATATATGCTCATAAAAATTATAATCTTGCATAAAAATTCTATCTTTAGTATAATTAACAATAGTATTTTATGTGGAAAACAAGCGTTGGCTTGTTATGTTTTATTTGTGTAAAATGAATAGTTTTAGAGAGGAGAGTTATGGCTGATTTAAACATTAAAACCAATGTGCAGGTGGCTGATGACACTATTTCAATGATAGCTGGCATAGCTGCTACTAGTACTAAGGGAGTAGCGGCACTCGGAGAGGGTGTCACATTTAAGGCATTACCATTCATAGGTAGCAATAGCTTGAAAAAGGGTGTTACTATTGAAAAGAATGAGAAGGATGACAGCATAGTGGTAAAAGTAACTATAGTTATTGAACAGGGAGCAGACATAAAGGACACTTGTACAAGCATACAGGAAAGAGTTAAAGAATCTATAGAGTCTATGCTTGATTTAAATGTTAGAGAAGTGATAGTTAGGGTTGCAAAGGTAAATGACATTTAGAGAGATAAGAGATCATAAATTTAAGATACTTTT
>OMRR01000018.1 GCA_900313535.1 uncultured Eubacteriales bacterium | reverse complement strand
GGAGTATAATTATCCAGATCAACTTGAGCACTTATCATCATGTAAGTCACCACAACAAATGTTTGGTGCATTAGTTAAGAATTATCTCCCAGGTAAGATTAATGTAGATGCTAAGAAGGTATATCATATTTCTATTATGCCTTGTACAGCAAAGAAGTTTGAGTGCCAAAGACCAGAGATGGGCGGAGATTATGGTAAAGATGTAGATGTAGTATTAACTACAAGAGAGGCTGCAAAACTCTTCAAGATGAGAGGAATAGATCTTGCTACTATAGAAGAGCAAGAGTTTGATTCTCTTATGGGTTGTGGAACTGGTGCAGCAAGAATATTCAGTTCTACTGGCGGAGTTATGGAAGCAGCACTTCGTACTGTAGTATGGAAACTCACTAATGGTAAAGTTGATACTATTGATTATGAAGCAGCTCGTGGATATAAAGGTGTTAAAGAAGCTACTCTTAAGATTGGTGATTTAGAAGTTAAAGTTGCAGTTGTAAATGGTATTGGTAATGTAAAACCAGTTATGGATGATGTTCGTGCTGGAAAATCACCTTACCACTTTATAGAAGTTATGGCTTGCCCAGGTGGATGCTTAAACGGTGGTGGTGCACCACTTACATCTGAGCCATCAATGATTGGTGTTCGTATGGATAAGACATATGAGTCTGATAAGAATAATAAGATTCGTCGTTCACACGAGAACCCAGAAATTGGTGCAATATATAAAGATTATCTCGAAGAGCCATGTGGACACATTTCACACCATATCCTCCATACAACTTATACTGACAGAAGCAAAACTGTTAAGAAGTAAACCGAAAGGAGAACGTTTATGTATAAGATAACAGAAAGATGTGTTAAGTGTGGCGCTTGTGAGTCTGAGTGCCCAAACAATGCAATAGTTGAAAAGGATAAACAATTTGATATTGATTATTACAAATGTGTAGAGTGCGGAAATTGTTATGATGTTTGTCCAAATAGTGCCATTGACGAGCAATAATTATTAATAATAATTAGTACTAATAAAGCACCGTGCAGAGATGTACGGTGCTTTTAATTAAGAAATAATTAAGTATTGGGGAATGAATTATTAAATGTTTATTTTTTAATAGAATTATAGTATAATATATACAATAGGAGGTGACCAATATGGCTACATCAAGTATTAAAAGGAACTTTATAATTGAAGGGCAAGATGCTGAAGATTTTGCCAATTCTTTGGATGAGGCTATCGCTGAAAGAGATGAAAGAAGAAAGCAAATAAGTAAGATAAAATATATTGAAATTACTGACAAGGATGAAATAAAGAAATATCTTAAAAGGATTGCAAAGTAATGGTAACTACAAGTAGATTTTATTGTCTAAGTATTTTTGAATTGCTTGATGATTATGACAAGGATGGAATTAATAGATTATTAAGTGATTTTAAATGTACACAAAATAGTGAAATTGAAAAATTTTTACAAAACAATTCATATGATTTCTCTGTTAAGTATCAAGCAATTACCTATCTAATATATTCTAATGAAAACGATAATATAGTTGGTTATTTTTCTCTATCAGTTAAACCCATTATTATAAAATCTGACAATTTAAGCAATAGATCTCTTAATAAGATATTAAGGATGAGCGATTTTGATGAGGAAAACAAAACTGTAAACCCAGCAGCATATTTGATTGCACAACTCGGAAAGAATGATGGTGCAGATATAAACATTGATGCTATATTTGAGATTATAGATATAGTAGTTAGTAAAATACAAAAATCGTGTGGTGGAGTAGTTGAGTTCTTAGAATCTGAAAATGAAGAAAAACTAGTTAATATGTACCATAACAAAGGATTTAAAACTTTTAATATAAGAAAAAGTAAGAGTGGGGAAGATAGGAAGTTGATACAGATGTATAGACTGATTTAAATACTATTTAAAATAATGAGGTCCGTCCCCATTATTCAAGCACCATGCAGAAATGTACGGTGCTTTTTATTAAGAAATAATTAAGTATATTGAAAAATACAGAGAATTGAATTATAATATAGAAGAGAATAAAAAAGGTAATAAGGTATTAAAATGAATATTGAAAGTATAATTTATTTTTTGGAGCATACAGTTTTAACTGATGTAGTTGCTATATGTACTTTCCTGCTTGAAATGGCTGGCATTATAGTTTTGATTACAACTTCGACTAAATCATTTGTAAAATGGTTACAAAAGAAAAATCATGTACAACTTGATTTAGCACATGGTACAGCATTAGCACTTACATTTAAAATGGGTGGAGAGGTTTTAAGAACTGTAGTAGTAAGAGAGTGGCAAGAACTTGGCATACTCGGAGCAATCATAGTTCTTAGAGCGGCACTCACTATAATGTTACATTGGGAAATAAAGAGCGAAGAGAAAGACTTAGATAATGAGAAAATTAAAGAATTGAAGAAGTATTAGGAATTTGATAGTGAATTTTCTTATTATTTGTGCTTGTATAAGTATATAAAAAATGTTAAAATATATAAAGTAATATACTGACACTAAAGAGTGTTCTGAAGTGAAAGATATGGTTAAATATTTTTAAGGGGATAAGACCATATCTTGTGATATGGTCTTTTTTATTAATTATGAAGATTAACAATTTGTACAAAGAAAAAGAAAATACTGAAGTTAGGAATTCTACACTTCACAAAGCAAATGGGGAATCAGAGAATTTGCCATATGAACTTTTAAATGAGCATTTGATGAAAGTTTATATTAATGAGAGAGAGGCTATGAGTTTAGTTTGCACAGGTACTAATCTTGTAGAACTCGTAGTAGGTAGAATTATAAGTGAAGGCATAGTAAAAAGTATAGATGAAATTGAAAGTGTCTATATATACGAATATGGTCTTAGAGCAAAATTGATTATTAAAAATAATATCAATGATGATGAAAAATTTAAAACTACAGAAGACATAACAAGTTGCTGTCAAGACAACCGTACATATCTAAAAGGTGAATATAAACTTGATAAGATAAATAATGTGATAGATATAAATGATAAAGTCATGTTTGACCTTGCTGAAGCTTTTAATGAAGATTCTAAAATTCACAAGATGACCTCAGGCACACATGCCGCATATTTATATTTAGATAATAAAATAGTTAAATCATTTGAAGATATAGGTAGACACAATGCCTTGGATAAAATTATTGGCTACATCTATATGAATAATTTAGTGCCAGAACAATGTATAGTGTTTACTACTGGTAGAGTGCCAGTTGATATGGCAAGAAAAGCAATTTATTCAAAACTTGGTTGCCTTGTATCAAAGGCTGTTCCTACATCTGACGCAGTTGATTTAGCAAAAGAATATAATTTAAATCTTGTATGTAGAGCATGGAGAGACTCTTATCAAGTATTTAATAAAGCAATTAAATAGGTGATAAAGTGAAGAATTCAAAAAACCAAAAAATGAATATAGGCATATCGGTATTACTTATATTGCTTCCAATAGTGATATCTATAGTTTGTCTTGGATTTGGAAGACTTAGTGTGCCAATAAACGAAATTATAGATTATTTTAGAGGAAATGCGATAACAAAACAAAATGAATTAATACTTGCAAATATTAGAATACCAAGAATTATTTCAGCCTGCTTAGTGGGAGCATCACTTCCACTTGCAGGTTTAATTTTTCAGTCGTATTTTTCAAATCCACTTGCTACACCTGATACTTTGGGAGTTGCGAGTGGCTCAAGTTTCGGAGCAGCACTTGCTATACTTTTAGGATTAAATATATTTGGCATAGAAATTACAGCATTCATATTTGGAATTTTAACAATAATGCTTACAGGTATAACCGGCATAAAAAGAGATGAATCAAAACAAACTATCATTTTATCAGGTATAATAGTTGGTTCGCTTTTTCAAAGCTTGACATCTCTTGTAAAATTTGTAGCAGATACTGACACTGTTTTGCCTTCAATTACTTTCTTCCTTATGGGAAGCTTTCAAACCATAGGTAAAGAAACTTTATTTGTAAGTGGTTCGATAATTATTGTTTGCATCATTATAATATTTTTGCTTAGATGGAGAATTAATTTACTTACAGTAGATGAAGAAGTAGTGAAAACTATGGGTATAAATATTACGCTCCTTCGTATGATAGTTATAGTAGCAGCTACAATTATTACATCAGTATCTATTGCTATGGCTGGACAGGTTGGATGGGTAGGACTTATAGTTCCACATTTTTGTAGGATGCTTGTAGGAGAAAATCACACTCGCTTGGTGCCATTTACTATAAGTATAGGTATTTGCTTTATGGTGATTATTGACACTATAGCTCGTTCAATGTTTGCAGCTGAGATACCTATATCAGTTTTAACTGCTCTTATAGGTGCGCCATTCTTCATATATATGATTAGAAGTAGAACAGGAGTCAAATTATGATATTAGAAATTAAAAATTTGTCTTTTGCATATGAAAATCATATAGTGTTTAAAGACTTAAATTTCAAATTAGAAAGCCCAGATGTTTTATCCATACTTGGTCCAAATGGTATAGGCAAAACGACATTTATAAAGTGTCTACTTGGTATAAAGAAAAAAAATAGTGGTGAAATATTGATAGATGGAAAAGATATAGACAAATTTGAGAAGAAAGAGTTTTATTCTTTTGTAGCTTATCTTAAACAAGGTGGTAAGGAAACATCTATATATACAGTCCTTGATACAGTATTACTTGGTCTTGCAAGTAAAATTAATCCACTTCTCAAACCAAAAGATAGTGATATAGATAAAGTGTGTGACATATTAAAGGAACTTGGGATATATCATTTAAAAGATAGTTATGTATCAAAATTAAGTGGTGGCGAAGCTCAAATGGTATTTATGGCGAGAGCTTTGATAAGAGAGCCTGAAGTATTGATACTTGATGAACCTGAGTCAAATCTTGATTATAGAAATCAGCTGTTAATGCTTGATATGATAGATAAACTTAGATCAAAAGGAAAACTAATCATATTTAATACTCACTATCCAGAACATGCACTTAGATATTCTAATAAAGTGTTAATGCTAAATAAAAATTATCAATACAAATTTGGTAATACAGTTGACATAATTACAAAAGAAAATATAGAAGAAATATACAGAATCAAAGCGGCAGTAGGTGAATTAAAAGATGGCGACAAAATCTACAAAGACATAATCCCGCTTACTATAGTATAACATTTGTAGGGGCAGATGCATCCACATTGTAGTGGCAGATGCATCCACATTGTAGGGGCGGATACCATCCGCCTGTCGTAGCCGCGAACTATGTGAGCGGCATGGACTTAAGTCCGAAAGGAGAATCATGAAAAAATTTGCAATTTACGGAAAAGGTGGCATCGGCAAATCTACCACCGTATCAAACTTATCAGCGGCATTTTCAAACATGGGTAAAACAGTCATGCAAATAGGTTGTGACCCAAAAGCAGATTCTACAGTACTTATTACTCACGGCAAAAAGATTAAAACCACATTAGATTTAATTAGAGAAAAGAAAGATAACTTTGAACTTTCTGATATGGTTAAACTTGGATATAACGATATCATATGTGCTGAAGCAGGTGGTCCAACCCCAGGCCTCGGATGTGCAGGTAGAGGTATCATATGTGCACTTGAAAAACTTGAAGAGAAGGGTGCATATAAAAAGTATAATCCTGATATTGTATTTTATGATGTACTTGGTGATGTAGTGTGTGGAGGATTCTCTATGCCTATGCGTGCTGGATATGCCGATAAAGTTTTCATAGTGTCATCTGGAGAAAATATGTCTATCTATGCAGCTGCAAATATTTGTATGGCTATGAAGAATTTTAAAGATAGAGGCTATGCAGAGCTTGGTGGAATAATTTTAAATAAAAGAAATGTAAAAGATGAAGAAAAAAAAGTCAATGAGCTTTGCAAAGAATTTAAAACAAAAATAGTAGGAGTGCTCCCTTACGATGAAATAGTTCATAAGGCAGAGGATATGAAGAAGACAGTCGTTGAAGCATTTCCAGATAGTGATATGGCAAAAGCATATATAAATCTTGCGAAAGAGGTGGAAAATGCTTAGACATGTATATGAAGAAAAAGAAGAGGTGGTAGTAGCTAAGAAACTCAAAGATGTAAATGTAAATGCACCTTTTGTATCTGGGCTTGAATACGGCTGTCCAGCAAGAGGTACATGGAATATAGTTCATACTGGATTTTTAATACCAGAATCTCATCAAGTATTTGTATGTGCATCAAACTGTCTAAGAGGTGTAGTGTTAACTGCAGCTGAGATGGGAGAAATGGGTAGATTTTCAACTGTTACTATTAAAGAAAATAATGTCCTTGATGGAAATATGGAAGAGTTATTAATTGATGGCGTGAGCCACGTGATTGATAAACTAAAAAAGAAACCAAGAGCGATCTTAGTTTATACAAGTTGCATACATCATTTTATGGCGCTTGATATGGAGCTTTGCTACAAAACTCTTAGAAAAAAATATCCAAAAATTAAATTTACTGATTGCTACATGAATCCAATAATGAGAAAGAGTGGTATGACTCCAGATGAGATAATGAGAAGGCAGTTATATTCTTTGATAGACAAAGCAACTAAAAAAGATAATGGTATAAATATTTGTGGGAACAACTATAAGACAGATGATAGCAGTGATTTAGTAAGGCTTATAAAATTAAGTAAATGTAAACTCCGCGACATTACTCTATGCAAAAATTTTGATGAATATCTTGAAATGGGTAAAAGTAAAATCAATATTACTTATCTGCCTGTAGCAAAAAAGGGAATGGATGAGATAAGTGCAAAATTTGAGCAAGAAAATATATTTATACCTATAAGCTACGATGCTGATATGATAAAAAAATATTTAACAATACTTGCGGAAAAAATTGATGTAGATATAGATAAGTTTGACTTTAAAGAGAATGAAGCATTTGAAAAATTATATGAAGCAAAGAAACTTATGGGCGATACAGCTATAGCTATAGATTATACATTTACACCAGCACCATTTAGTTTAGCAAAACTTTTACTTGATAATGGATTCAATGTAAAAAAGATTTATACTGATTCTATAAGTGAGAAAGAAGTGTTTGCAGAGTTACAAAATAAATATCCAGATGTATTGCTGTATCCAACTGTAAATGTAGCGATGAGAACTAATGATAGAGACCAAAAAGAAAAGTATATAGCACTTGGACAAAAAGCAGCATACTTTACAGATACAAAATATTTTGTAAATGAAGTAGAAGGTGGAGGACATTACGGATTTGATGCTATAAAAATATTAGCGGAAAATATGATTGACGCATTTAAAAAAGAGAAAGATATAAGTAATTTAATTCAAAAGAAAGGATTAGGGTGTAGTTGTCTATTATGAAACAGATTCAAACATTTACAAGTACATACACAGCAGATGTGTCTGGAGTTCCATCAGCGCTTTACGAACTTGGCGGCATGACTATAATGCATGATGCATCTGGTTGTAATTCAACTTACAATACTCACGATGAGCCAAGATGGTATGGCAGCAAGAGCATGGTCTATATCACGGGACTTTCTGAGATAGAAGCTATAATGGGTGATGACCAAAAATTAGTCAATGATATAGTTTATGCAGCAAATAAACTAAAACCAAAATTTATAGCGATTGCTGGCACTCCTATACCTATGATTACAGGTTGCGACATAGAGGCAAATGCGAGAGTTATAGAGGCTGAGACTGGTATACCTACTTTAGGTATCAATACAAATGGTATGCACAGCTATGTAGAAGGTGCTGGGGAGGCCCTTTTACAGTATGGAAAAGTATTTATAAAAAAAATGCAAAAAGTAAAAAAATCAGTAAATATTTTAGGTGCTACTCCTATAGATTTTTCTGTAAATGGTCAGATAGAAAGCATAGAAAAATATTTATCAGATAATGGATTAAAAGTTATATCAAATCTTGCACTAAGTTGTGATCCTGACAAAATTAAAAATGCTGCAAGTGCAAGCGTGAACCTTGTAATATCATCAGTTGGCATAAAACTTGCTGAATATATGTTAAAAGAATTCAACATACCTTATGTAGTAGGTGTGCCATACGGAAAGCAAATGAAACAGGATATACTTGACGCATTAAATGATGTAGGGGATGATATAAATAATGTAGGGGCGAACTATAGGAGCCCTCGTATGGGCGAGCATTGCGAGCCCGAAATTGTTTTTGCCAGTAACTTAGGCAAAAATTTCAAAAATGAAAAAATATTTATAATTGGCGAAAGCATAACTTCAAAATCTCTCGCCAAAGCGATATATTGTAAATATGGACACACAGCTGCAGTTATATCACCAGTAGAGCTTGGCAACACATATCATGGAGATATAGTTAAAAATTTAAAAGTTAGAGAAAATGTTGCTCTTGAAAAGCAAGATTATTTTGTAGAAGACGAGGATGAGATAGAAAAAATTATAAAGGATGCAAAGATGGTTATAGCAGACCCACTCTATAAACCTATAGTATCAAATAAAACTATTTTTATAAATAATCCACATGAAGGTTTTTCAGGACGATTATTCCGCAAGGATATAATAAATATTGTAAAAGACTATTTATAATTAAATTAATTGGAAGAAAAAAAAAAAAAAAAGTTATTATCAATTATTTTAGCAATGTCAATGTGCATAGGCTTATTTGCTTGTGCAAAACAAACATCTACAGCGAATGCTACAAACGAAGGAAGTGTAGCAGCTGTGCAAGAAACAAAAGCAGAAGAGGCAAATACTGAGAACGAAAAAACAGTAGACACTCATATAGTAGTAGACCATGGTGGAAATGAAGTTAAAGTTCCAAACAAGATTGAGAGAATAGTAGTATCAGACATTTTCCCAATCCCAGCAGTTTTATCTGTATTCTTTAATAGTGCAGATAAGATAGTTGGCATAGCACCTACAAGTGCAAGTGCAGCAAAAAATAGTTTATTGTCACAAATTTATCCTGAGATTTTAAATGCAAAATCTGATTTCATGAATGGAAACACTATAAATGTAGAAGAATTAATGAAACTCAATCCAGATGTAGTATTTTATAGTGAAAACAATAATGAGCAAAAAGAAGTTCTAGAAAATGCAGGATTCTGTGCTATAGGTATTTCTGCAAAT
>OMRR01000071.1 GCA_900313535.1 uncultured Eubacteriales bacterium | reverse complement strand
TTATTTCCATTTCTTTAATACATTTTTTTATTACCTTCCTCATATTAATTATCTCCTTTTTTATAATATTTAAGCTACTTTTAATTCTTGTTTATTTAAAAAATATTGTGCAATATTAGTAATGTATTCAGCATCTCCGACATTTCGTGGTTTGCCTGTATTAGGTTCTGTTTTATCGATAACGTCATTACAATAATCTCTTAAATCTTCAAAAATTGTCCAGTATTTTGCTTCTTCATCTGTTTTTAGTATTGGTCTTTGTCTATCTCTTATCATTCTTAATTGATTATTGTAATGTTCTCCGCCCATACCTAGCATTTTATTAAATGATAATTGTGATATATCAGGTGCTTCATTTACGGCAGGTGCATTACTGCCATTCATAACCAGCAAGTATGGTCTTTCTATAGATTTAACCTCTTCAGGTAATAGTAAACTTCTTTTTTGCAAACTTTGACTTGAACTATGACTTGTTACGTTTGTTCCTTGCAAACTCATACTTTCACTATTGCTATATATTGTGTAAGAACCAAGTTTCTTGCTTATTTCATCAAGAGTCGTTGTGTCATTAGCTTTTAAGTACACCCATGTTTCACAGTTTGATTTTACAATTTCAGTTGTTTCTTTATCATATTTTTTTGTAATCTGCGGAAAACCTTGTAAAAATAAGTTAAATCTCATACCTCTGCCACCTGCTACAGTAAGCATTGTATCTAAGTCAGGTATAGGTGCAAAGTTACCAAACTCATCAAGGAAAAAGTTTACTCTAATAGGAAGACGCCCACCATATTTATCACTTACTTTTACAAGCTCGTTATACATTTGTTTTACTATTATGCTTACTATTTTATAATAACTTGTATCTTGATCTGGTAAAATAAAGTATAATATTTGCTTTCGTTCTCCCATTTTTGATAAATCAACATTACTTTTATGTGTTATTTCCCAAATACTTGGTTGCGTAAATAATCTAGTTGCACTTCCTGCATTTGATGTAAAACCACCACGTGTATCATTTGGCGAATTTACAATTTGAAGCATTGTATCAATAATTGGACTTTCAGGTTTACATAATTGTAATGCTTTGATGTATAAATACATATTATCTATGTTAGGGCTTATATCTTTTCCTTCGCCATTCATTATAAATCTATAAACATTTGTTATATTTTGAACAGCTTCATCATCATTTTCCAACAATAATGAAAGAATTGCACCAGTTACCATTGATTTAGCATTATCAACCCACATTGGATTTTCACCCTTTGTTTCTTTAAACATCATATTTGATAATTCTTCGCTATATTTAACGATGAGTTCAATATCTCCATATGGATGCTCTTCATTTTTGTCCTTGCTTGCATTAATAATTGGCTGTAATAAATTATACTTGCTACTATTTTTTGCATTTTTAAAATCAATACAAATTACTTCATATCCAAGCTTCTTCATAAACTCAGAAGTATAAGCATGAAGTTCACCTTTTGGATCAGTAACAACTATAGATTCACCCGCAAGTGCTGTATTAATTATACTTTGTAAAACCACACAGCGTGATTTACCACTTCTCGTTGCACCAATAATTACAGAGTGTGTGTCCTTATCAACAAAATATACATCTTCACTATTTTCGTTTATTGGTTTATATGCACTTAAAAATGCACAAATAATACCTATAATGAAAAATCTTTTTAAAAATCTTTTTATTGCATTAAAAAAGCCATTCTTCCTATTGCTGTATATTCCCACAATTAAACCGCCACTTTTAAAAATCTTATTCTTATCTTCTTTTGGATTATAGGGTTTTTCCTTCTTTAAGTCTTCTTCATTCTTTCTAGCTATTTCATCGGCATATTTTTTAACTAATAAATCATTTGCAGTTTCTATATCATTTTCAAACTCATTAATATCTAGAGTATTATTTGTTGCTTCAAGCAAATCAAAGTTTTCTTCAAACTCTGAATCATTAAAACTTTCAAAACTTTCAAACTCGTCATTATTACTAAATTGAGTTATCCATTCTTTTTCACTATTCTCTTTTTGTTCCAGTTC
>OMRR01000068.1 GCA_900313535.1 uncultured Eubacteriales bacterium | reverse complement strand
TAAATGGCTTCTCACCAGACTTTGAAGGTGAAGAAGAGCCATAATAAGCAAAATACAAATAGGGGCAGTAAAACGCCCCTATTTTTTATAGAGGCTCGCATAGCTCGCCTATACGTAGGGGCAATGCAGTGTTGATAATTATGTTAATAATTTGTTAAAAACTCTTGATTTTATGCAATTAAGTCGCTATAATATAATGGGGTGCTGTATATTGCAGTATCTCTTGTGAGGGCATAGGCGCAAAGCGTTATATATTTGCGTTTATTTCTTTTAGTGTGTATAGGAGATTATATTAAGTGGATAATAATAGACAAAATCCAAATAACCCAAATGGTGGCAAGAGACCTGGCAATAATCCAGCTGGTGGTTTTTTTCAAATAATATTTGGTGTACTCATTGCCATAGTTGTTAGTTCATTTGTATTTTCAGTGATTTCAGGTGATACAGTTACATCAATGTCAAGCACTCAGATAGATATTTCATATTCTGAATTTTTGAAAAAAATTGAAGAAGGAAGTATAGCTAAAGTTAGATTGACATCTGAAGACATATATGCAATAGAAAAAACTGTGCCTGCTACAGCAAGTGAGGCAAAAAAAATTTCAAGTTCTGATGATATAAATAAAATATTTGAAAGTATTTCTAATGCACAAAATAAATCATACCATGTAGTTAGAATACAAGAAGACAGTGACTTGGTAAATAGACTTAAAGAGGCAGGAGTTGAATTCGCAGGAAGTAAGAGTAGTACGATGATGAATGTAATACTTGCATTTGCTCCATATATTATTTTGTGGATACTCATATCAATGTTTATGAGAAGAATGTCACAAGGTATGGGTGGTGGCATAGGAAATATTTTTGGTGCAGGACAGAGCAAGGCAAAAAGATACATGCAGAGAGAGACAGGAGTTACATTCAAAGATGTAGCAGGAGAAGATGAAGCTAAAGAAAGTTTGCAAGAGATAGTTGATTTTTTACATAATCCAAAAAAATATACTTATGTAGGTGCTAAGCTTCCAAAAGGTGCATTGCTTGTGGGACCTCCAGGCACAGGAAAAACTTTACTTGCAAAAGCTGTTGCTGGTGAAGCAAAGGTTCCATTTTTCTCAATGACTGGCTCTGACTTTGTAGAGATGTTTGCAGGAGTTGGTGCATCAAGAGTAAGAGATTTATTTAAACAAGCAAAGGCAGCAGCGCCTTGTATAGTTTTCATAGATGAGATAGATGCTATAGGCAGATCGAGAGATACAAGATCAGGCTCAGGTGCAGATAGTGAAAGAGAACAAACATTAAATCAGTTATTATCTGAGATGGATGGTTTTGAGATTAATAATGGTATCATGGTTATGGCAGCAACCAATAGACCAGAGATACTTGACCAAGCTTTACTTCGTCCAGGTAGATTTGATAGAAGAGTTGTAGTTGAAAAACCTGATTTAAAGGGTAGAATTAGTATATTAAAAGTTCATGCAAAAGATGTAAAACTCGATGAGAGTGTAGACTTTGAAGAGATTGCTCTTTCAACTTCAGGCGCAGTTGGTGCAGACCTTGCCAATATGATAAATGAGGCGGCCATCACTGCAGCTAAGGCAAAGAGAGATAAGGTAATACAACAAGATTTAAAAGATGCAGTTGAGGTTGTACTTGTAGGTAAAGAAAAGAAAGATAGAATACTATCAAAAGAAGAGAGAAGAATAGTATCATATCATGAGGTTGGGCATGCACTTGTCACTGCACTTCAGAAACATACTGAGCCAGTACAAAAGATAACTATAGTGCCAAGGACTATGGGTGCTTTAGGTTATGTGTTACAAACTCCTGAAGAAGAGAAATATTTAAATACAAAGAAAGAACTTGAAGAGAAATTGATAGTTTATCTTGCAGGAAGAGCAGCAGAGGATATAGTATTTGACACTATCACAACTGGAGCAGCAAATGATATAGAGCAAGCAACAAAACTTGCACGTGCTATGGTTACTCAATATGGAATGAGTGAAAGATTTGGGTTAATGGGACTTGCTACAAATCACAGTATGTATCTTGAAAATGGCGTAGATATGAATTGTGGTGATGAGACTGCTACAGCTGTAGATGAAGAAGTTCAAAAGATGCTTAAAGAAGCATTTGAAAAGGCAAAAGAATTATTAAGGAATTATAGAGAAGCACTTGATAAGATTGCAGATTATTTGATTGAGAAAGAAACAATTACTGGTAAAGAGTTTATGAAATTATTTACAGAGATAACAGGGATAGAAGAGGAAAAAAAGGAAAGAGTCATTGAAAAGGAGGAAAATGGTAATGTGTAAATCATTTTCTAAAAAGATTTTGTCAATAACAATTTGCATGGCATTGCTCGTTTGTAATTTAGTTTATGCTGATTCAGTTGTGATTGGATCTGCTCCTGGCGTAGGTGCAAATAATAGAGTGATGGATACCAATGCGTCTACGACATTTTTGCAAAATCAATATAGTGGTCCAGGAATAATGCCAAATAGTTCGGTTACTGGTTCTTCACCAATCCAAACTTCAAATGGTGTGGCTACTGGACAGACATCTACTAAAATTGATTCTAACGGGGTTTCTGATACTGGACCAACTCCTACCTATATAGCCTCTCCTAAATCTGCCGGCGAGGCACAGCAACTCTATGGAAAGAAAAGTACTGGCACTATAAGTAATGGTGCTTTTAATACAAAAGTTGATAATTCAAGTACGGCTGATGCTGGACCTACAGTGCATGAGATAGCTGCGCCAGTAGCAGGTGGCGTATCAATAAATAGTGATGATAATTCTGGACCTGGATACTCTACTCCATTAGATGCACAAAGCACTACAACAACTGATCAAAGTAGTTATCAATCATATACAACAGACACAAGTTATAATTATGTTTCTGCAGATGGACCAATAATTTATCAATTAAATAATTATATAGCAGCTGTAAAACCAAATATAGTGGCACCAGGTGCACTCGTAGTAAATGCAACAACTAGACAAATTTATTTTTCAAAAGGCGGACTTAATCCATTCCACCCAGCAGCAATTACAAATCTTGTGACAGCAGCGGTGGCATTAAAATATAAAGGACTTGATGATGTAATCTTAGTTACTGATAATGCAATTAAAAATTTAGAGTCTGGAGCAAATACTGCAGGACTTAAGGCAGGAGATACAATAAAGCTTCGTGATGCTATAGGCGCTATGTTTACAAAATCTTGCTGTGATGTATCAAATGCAGTAGCAGAAAACGTATCAGGAAGCATTCCTAATTTCGTTTTACTTATGAATCAAACTGTAAAAGAGTGGGGTTGTGTAGGAACTAACTTCACAAATCCAACTGGATTAAACAATGATTCTCAGATAATCACAACATATGACGCAGCTATCATCATGGATAAAGTTACATCAGACCCAACACTTAAATTCTTATTAATGCAACCTGCATATGCTTTCCCAGCAACTGCACATTCAAGTGCCAAGGCTTTAACTACAAGCAATCAGTTGTTGATACAGGGAAATAAAAATTATTATGCAGGCGTAGCAAGCCGTATGGGATACACAAGCAAGGCAGGATATACAATAGTATCTGAACTTGACTACAATGGTCAAAGACTTATAGCAGTAGTACTTAAAGCAAATGGAACACAGTATACTGATACAACCAAGTTACTTAACTTTGCTAAAGTTGCATCGCTTGAAACAAGTTCCCAAGCTGCAACTACATATAATTCAGTATTATCTACTATGACTGATGTAATGGTAATTAATTCAGCAGCGGCAGAGAGTACAGCAGCACTTAATAGTGCATTGGCGGCAGCAAATGCAAATGCAGCAAATGTAGCAAATGCAACTAACGCAGCAAATGCAGTAGCAGCTTTAAATGCTAATGTGGCAGCAAACGCAGCGGCAAATACAAGCGGAGATACTGCAGGAACTTGGCAAAAGAATGCAAATGGATGGTACTTTATAAAGGCCAATGGACAAAGCGCAGCAAATGAGTGGATAAGACAAAATAATAAAGTATATTGTATTGATTCAAATGGTTATATGGTTACTGGTTGGAAGACGATGTCAAATGGTAGCACATATTACTTTGACCCTTCGTCAGGTGAGATGAGATACAACACTTGGGTAAATGTATCTACAGGCGCATATTATTTGCAAGAGGATGGATCTTTAGCAAAAGCAAGTCCAGGAACTACAACTACTATCACTACAGCTGTTGGTACATATAGCATAGATGAAAATGGTAAGGCATTAGCAAAAATATCAAGGTAAAATAATTTATTGGAGAAAAGACGATGGAAGACTTTTTAAGTAGAATCAAATCAAAAAATGTTTATAGTAATCTCTCACCAGCAATTTTGGTGGAAGAGGCAGTAAAGAGAAATGAAGGAATGCTTACAGAGACTGGAGCACTCTTAGTAAAGACAGGTAAATATACAGGTAGATCTCCTAAGGATAAGTTTATCGTAGATTCTGATGGTGTACATTCTAAGATTGCTTGGGGATCAGTAAATATGCCTACAAGTCGTGAGACCTTCGATAAGATTAGAGATCAAATTATAGATTATTTAAATGGTAAAGATGTATTTGTATTTGATGGATTTGCTGGTGCAGATACAAAGCATAGAAGAAAGTTTAGAATTATAAATGAACTTGCTTCACAAAATTTATTTATCCACCAATTACTCATACGTCCAAATGCTGATGAATTAAAAAGTTTTGGTATGCCTGATTGGACTATACTGGCAGCACCTGGGTTAAAACTTGATGCAAAGGCACTTAATATCAATTCAGAAGCAGCAATAATGATAGATTATGAAAAGAATACAGCGATAATTGCTGGATCAGCATATTCTGGAGAAATAAAGAAGACAGTATTTAGTATAATGAATTATGTAATGCCAATGGAAGATAATATACTTCCTATGCATTGCTCATCAAATATGGATCCAGAAACTCATGAGACTGCAGTATTCTTTGGCTTATCAGGTACAGGAAAGACAACTTTATCAGCAGACCCAAATAGAAAACTTATAGGCGATGATGAGCATGGTTGGTCAGATGATGGAGTATTTAATTTTGAAGGCGGCTGTTATGCTAAATGTATAGATTTGAAAGAAGAAAATGAACCAGAAATATATCATGCTATAAGATTTGGATCACTTGTAGAAAATGTTGTAATAGATGAGAAGACAAGAAAATGTGATTATTCAGATGGAAGTATCACTGAAAATACAAGAGTTGGTTATCCAGTTGAATATATTTCAAATTCTCAGATACCAGGAGTTGGCGGCATACCAAAGGTAGTTATATTCTTGACAGCAGATGCATTTGGAGTATTGCCACCTATATCAAGACTTGATAAGAATGCAGCAATGTATCATTTTGTTACAGGCTTTACTTCTAAACTTGCAGGTACTGAAAGAGGCATCACAGAACCACAACCAACTTTCTCAACTTTATTTGGTGAACCATTTATGCCATTGCCAGCAGAAAAATATGCAGAGATGCTTGGAGAAAGACTTGAAAAGTACAACACAAAAGTTTATCTTGTAAATACTGGTTGGACAGGTGGACCATATGGTGTTGGTAGCCGTATGAAACTTAAATATACTCGTGCCATGGTTACAGCAGCACTAAATGGTAGCATAGAAAAGACAGATTTTATTCATGATGAAATATTCAATGTTGATATTCCAAAAGAAATCAGCGATTGCCCAAGTGATATATTAAATCCAAAGGATACATGGAAAGATAAGAACGCATATGATGAGCAAGCAAAAAAACTTGCTAAGATGTTTAAGGATAACTTCGAAAAGAAATATCCAGACATGCCAGACAATATAAAAAGTGCAGGACCAAAAGCATAGTAATAATTAAAAAGGGCGGATGTTATCCGCCCTATAAATATATAGAATTTATTCTTAATTAATCAACATTGAAAGATGTCTCTGTGGCATTTCCTAAATCGTCTTCAATGTGCAAGGTAAGTTTTTTACCGCTTTCAATTTGAAATTGCGCAGTGCCCAAAACTTTGTCTATGTAATTAGGCTTTACAGTATCGCCATTATCATATGTCGCATAGATATTGTCATAATTAATCCCAGACTGATCATCGTGAATAGAGACTATCAATGTATTACCTGTTATTACAGTGTTATCCAGATCAACGGTTGGTGGAGTACTATCTTTATTCTCTATACTTCCACTGTAGTTTGCACGAGACTTATTTAGTGCAGTGACATTTACCTTATAGACACCATTTTCAGTAACTTCTATAACATATGTATCACCAAGTTTAGAATATGATATCTCTGCATTATCGTGATAAGTTTTTATATCTACTATAGGTAAAAGACAATCAACTGTAAATTTAATCTTATTTTCTTCGTAACCAGTGTCGTCTTTACCCACTATCTTTATAGTAGGGGTTTGTATAAATATAAAAAATAATATCCCATTGATTAATAAATAAGGAATTAAAAAACCAAAAAAGAATCTAGTAAGTATTTCTGCTATTGACATTTTTTGTTTTACTAAAGTTTTATTCATAACTTAAATATTATATCACATTTAATATATAAAAGGAACAATATTTTAAAGGGGAAAAGTATGAGAGACAAATTAGAATCATTAACTCTAGATCAACTAAGAGAAATGGCTAAGGAAAAAGGCTTAAAGGCAAGCTCTAAGACTAAAGGAGAAATCGTTGATATGTTGCTTGAGTCGTATGTGGAAGAGCCAAAGCCAATAAATGAAGGTAATGGCGAACTTTGTGGTGGTATATTTGAAATTGTAGAAGATTTGAAATGTGGTTTTATTCGCTGTGAAAACTTTTTGCCTGGAGTAAATGATGTGTATGTATCTGGCCAGCAAATTAGAAAGTATGATTTGAGAACTGGAGATATATTAAAAGGCATAAAGAAACATCAGAGAGAGGGAGAAAAGTATCAAGCTTTAACAACTTTGATTGAAGTAAATGGTATAGACGCAAATAAACTTCACAATAGAGTGAGATTTGATAAATTAACTCCTATTTTCCCAAATGAAAAATTGAAATTGCTTGATAATGATGAAAAGCAAACAGTCGCTATAAGAGTTATTGATTTGCTCTCGCCTATAGGCAAGGGTCAAAGAGGACTTATAGTGTCGCCTCCTAAAGCAGGCAAGACTACATTATTAAAACTAATTGCAAAGTCATTATTAAAATATAACAATGATTTACATTTATTGATTTTACTTGTTGATGAAAGACCAGAGGAAGTTACTGATATGAAGGATGAAGTAAAGGGCGACAATGTTGATATCATATATTCAACTTTTGATGAGACCCCAGAAAGACATAAGAGAGTTGCCGAGATGGTTGTAGAGAGAGCAAAGAGATTAGTTGAGCAGAAACAGGATGTGGTTATACTACTTGATTCCTTGACAAGGCTAACGAGAGCATATAACCTTACCTGTTCGCCAAGTGGTAGAACTCTCTCTGGTGGACTTGACCCTGCATCATTACATATGCCAAAAAAATTCTTTGGTGCTGCAAGAAATATGAAAGAGGGTGGTTCACTAACTATACTTGCCACAGCACTTGTAGACACTGGCTCAAGAATGGATGATGTAATATATGAAGAGTTTAAAGGCACTGG
>OMRR01000050.1 GCA_900313535.1 uncultured Eubacteriales bacterium | reverse complement strand
GTTACTTCGTGTGCTGTATCCCACTTAGCCCTTAGTATATAGTCTTCTGCTGTATTAGCAGGGATGCTTGTTATTATCGTTTCATTTACATCCCCTTCTTTGAACCAGCCAAGGAAGAAACTATTGGTCTTTAGGACATTTCCATCTCCTGGCAGCGCAAGACTTTCTGTATACTTTCTACTTGTTGGGGCTGTGAAGCCTGCTTTCCAGTTAGCATTTGTTAAAGCACTTCCATCGTAGTCTTTGTATGTTACTGTGTATGTAACTTCATTCCACTTTGCATACAATATCTTTGGTCCTGCAACAGTATAATTAAATCCTACTGCACCTACACAAACTGATGAGGTTACATCAGATCCTTCATACCAGCTATTTGTTGTGTCAAATGCATAACCTGCTACATTGGTAATAGATGGCAATGGAGTAGTTTGTCCAAGTATCACATCTACTGATTCCGGGTCACTACCATGACCATTTGCATTGTATGTAACTTTTGCTTTCCACCTTGCATAGACAGTCTTTGTCACGCCATTTTCAGTAGTAAGTTCATCAGCATTTGTTGCAACTCCTGTCCACTGATTTATAAGTCCTTCCTCTTTAAACCATCCATCAAATGTATAACCTCCAACTATATTTGTTGGGGCTGGTGCTGTGTAAGTATCTCCGTAATTTTTATTCTTATCACCTGGTGCAGTTCCATGGCCGCTTGTCTCAAAATGAATTGTATACTGGTGTGCTGTCCACTTAGCATAAATAGTTGTGCTAGCACCATTTCCACTGATTATGTCAGTGCTACCATCATACTCACCGCTATATTGCTTTGTAGTTGCATTATATTCCTTATACCAAGCTACAAAGTCATAACCAGCTTTACTTGGCACATCAAGTGTCTTATTCTCTCCGTAAGTTTTCTCAGTACTATTTTGTGCTATCGTTACGTCACTTAATACTGTGTTGTAATTTATAGTATAGATATTTGCTGTCCACTTAGCATATAAAATCTTTGGTCCAGTGAAAGTAACTGTTTGACCACCATATCCTATAAAGTCTCCATCAAGACAAGTTGTAGCACCATACCAACCACCAAATGTATATCCTATATCACTTATACTAGCAAGAAGTACATTTTGTGAACCACTTATCTCAATTGACGCTGGTGCTGTACCATGACCATTTGCATTAAATGATACTGTAGATTTCCACTTAGCAAATACTTCAGTATCCGCATTTGTATTTGATGGGATAGTTGTTACCTGTGTACCCCATTGATTATTTGTACTACCATCCTGTGTCCACCAACCTGCAAACTCATACGTTCCTTCAGCTGTCACTTTCTCTATGTCGGCTGATGTTGGTAATGTCAAGCTTTCAGTATATGATCTTGTCGCTTTATTAAATGCTCCGGCTTTCCACTCACCACCATTTTTATTATAAGTAATATTGTAAATGTTTTCATTCCACTTGGCATATATTTTAATTTCTTCTCTGCCATCATTTCCATCTATGCTTGATATAGCAAGACCTGTAGTAGCATCAGTCCATTGCCCAAGTGTGCTTCCTACTATACTCCAATGACCTATAGCTTCATTGCCACTTGGTAAACCAAACTCCTGTCCATATGTTCTAGTGTGATTCCATGGTGAATTATCATTATTGAAATGCTGTAAGTCTTGATACAATTTTACTGGGTAAGTATGTGGATTCCAAACTGCTTCCAATACATAGTTATCATTTATAGTTGTATTAAAATCAAACTCTGTATCAGTTCCCTTTATAATCCACTTAACAAAATCATAGTGTTGTCTTGTAGGGTTTTCAGGTGCGGTAATCTTATTGCCAATTACAACTGACTTAGTAGCAATCTTGGTTCCATCATATCCATTTTCAAACTCAACTTTTCTATAATCTGAAGCTGGTGCTATAATATTTAAATCTAAGGTGCAACTCTTTCCTCTAAAGTTAATAGTAATTTGATCATTTGCATATTGAATAAATTCGTCTAAATCAATATCAAATGTTATCTCATCAGCATAATCAGAATACTTAAACTCTTTATATGCATAATATTCTGGATTACCATTAGTATCTTTAACTTTATTTACTGTATTGATAATAAGTCCAGTAGGGTCAAACTTATCTTCACCTTTTACATAATCTAATTTTGAAGGTGATGCCTTTACCTCTATTCTTTCAAAATCACCAAATCTTGGTCTAAATGAAACTTTACTGTTTGTATTACATATCATGCCAAGTCTAAAATATCTACCACGGTAATATGCATCAAGATATCCTGTGCCATTTGCAGCCATAAAATCAGGTGTAATATATATATCTTTCATTCCAGGATATCCTATCATTCCATTAGTTGCACCATCCATACCATATAGATAAGTTCCTATATTTCTCTTTTCTCGATTTGGAGGACTTGCTTCTGTGTCACCAATGTTTTTGTAAAATACTATAGGTGGATACTTCTTCAAGTAATCTTTATATGTCATAGTACTTTCCCATGGCGATCCACTTGAACCACTTATATTCATTACTGTAACACCTGCATATGCTACTACATTATTATTGAAATTATTTGCAGGGGCATTTATATCGAGAATATTAATCTTATATGCTCTTAAAACAAATATATCAGTTTTTGACCACGGATTATCAAATTCTATATATCCATATTCACCATCTACATAAGAACCATCATATTTAACAGTTACAAACTCTCTATCATTTACAATATTGCTTTCATTAAGCATAGTTGCCATTATAATAAACTTATTTGCATTTTCAGGCCCATACTCAACATCAACTACAGTATTATCTTCATAAATTACATTAACTCTAAGTCCAGTTAAGTCTATAGTTTCTCCTACATTATAGTTAAGTTTTGATGGCGAAGAAACCGCAACTATTTTTACTATTTTTGCCTCTCTCCATTTTGCTTTAAGAGTTCTTGCACTTGCACTTGTCTGGCTTATAGGAATATCAAAATTAAATGGAGTATTCTCATCTGCACCTTCATACCAATATTCAAATATATAATTTACACAAGATGGACTAGCTGGTTTTGTTAATCTATCACCTTTTTCTATAGATTGATTATAATTATCTCCCTTGCCCATTAAATCAAATGTGAAGGTAACCATTCCTGCGCCAGTGAAGTATCCCTCAATCGCATTCTTTCCATCTATCCAAGCATAAGTCTTGTTCTTAGCTGTTGTTTCATCTATTGCTACTTTATCTACATATGATGTGCCATTAGCTCCTGCTAATGCTGTACAATCACTAAACATATTGTCACTATTTGTAACATTTGTTGTAACGAAATTACTTGATACAGTTATTGTTTGTAAATTTGTACAACCACCAAACATACCTGACATATCTGTTACATTATTTGTTCTAAAGCTACTTAAATCAAGACTTGTAAGTGCTGTGTCATTTTCAAACATACCAGCCATATCTGTTGCATTTTCAAATGTGGTACCATCTAAGTTTATACTTGTAAGTGATACGCAATATGTTAACATTCCTGCCGCATTAGATATAGTCGCTGTGCCAAAATTACTTAAGTCTATGCTTTGAAGTAATCCGCACTCTCCAAACAATCCTTGGGCATTTATTAAACTATAAGTATTGAAATTACCTACATCAATAGTGCTGATAGCAGATCCATCAAACATATTACTCATATCTGTTACATTAAATGTATCAAAGCCTGACACATCAATCGTAATTGATTGTGGATTTGCTAGCAAAGTGTCATCAAATCCATATGCTCCACCTTCATACATGTTATGTCTTCCAAGTGACCAGAACATAGCATGCATATTAACTACATTACTGGCATCAAGCAAATTCAAATTCTCAATTCTTTCACAATGTGTAAATGCTTTGCCCATATCAAAGATATATTCTGGTATCATTCCAGTAGTGTCTAATGCCCTTCCTGAAAACAAGAAGCTACTGTCCTCTGGTAAATCAATCTTGCCAGAATATGTAATTTCAGGTGCATAAATAAATACTTCGCTTCCTTTTCTTGATGCTATAAGTCCATTACTTCCTTCTATCTCCCATGATGCATCAACATTTGATGGTGATGCAGAAGGTGACATTAAGATAGTAATAGCTGTAATATCTGGTTTATTCACTCCTGAAATTGTTTCATTATACCAATCTTGTGTCAATGTATAAGTGAGTGGCTCCCAATCTGCAGTAAGAGTTATATCATCAGTAAGAATAATACTTCCCATATCATCATATTCATTTCCATCACTGCCTATCCATTTTGCAAATCTATATCCTGCTCTTGTAAATGTATTCTTATTTATATATGAAGCACTTGATACTTTTATGCCTTGGTCCGGCATCTCACCTTCGCCACCATTTGCATCAAATGTAATGATTTTTGCTTCGTTGGTGAGACCTCTGATTCTAAATGTTCTACCATATTTCTTCCCATTTTTTTCAAACCCTGACCAGCTAACATTATAAGCAGTACCAAAATCTACCCAACCTCCACTGCCACTACTATAATACCAGCTCTGCTTATCATCTACTTGATTATAATAATGTCTAGTACTATTATTAGATCTATTTGAATCATCACAGAATATATAGTAGTCATAACTATCCGGTACAATACTTATAGAATAATATGTTCCGCTCTTTAGCAATATACTCTTATTAAGTTTCACGGTATGTATACCAGCAGTGTCATGATGCACTCTTTGTACTAGTGCTTCTTCACCATCCATTGGGGATGTCATCTCACTATCCTTTGTGTAAATAACAACTTGATAACCTACATTTGCAGATTCAAATGCAACATTAATCGCTTCTAATACTTGATTGCAATCATCACTTACCTTATATGTATTAGCCACTACATTATAAGGATTAAAACTATAGCTTGTCGTGTTTGCAGTTGTATCATAGTGATAATTATATTTGTATGTATCTGCTTCTACTGCATCTATAGAATACATTAAATCATCAATACATACATCGTAGTAAGATAACCAGAAATATCCACCATTCATGTAAGGTGAATCATCACCCCAGCTATTTCTTAAAAGCCAAGCACCCTTTCTACCACTTGTATCCACTACCTTAGGATATGTCAAATGATACACTCCTGCTTGTCCATTAACTATAACACTGTCAGAAGCTACTATATATGTACCACAATCTTGATATATTTCTCCACTATACGTAAAATAACTATTATCTATATTATCATTCCAACCTACAATCATAACTGCATGATTAGATCCCAATGCCTGTTCATACTCATCTGATATTCTATATACATGGGTTGGAGATAAGTAATACCACTCTCCATCTATCTCATGACAGTTATCTTCATTTCTATGCTCCATATAGTTGAGACCAACTGAACCATTTTTCATGATAGCTCTTTTTATAGTATTTCTATCATTCCTGTCAATGTAATCAACGTCTAATATTTCATATCTATTGCTATTAAATGCATATTTGCTCCTATTACCTATGCCATTGGTATGAATATCTGATATGTTTTCTTCTGTATGTGGGAAATCAGCCTCTGAAACTGCGCCAACATAAGCTGATGCAACGAGTGTTGCAGCTGCTTGGTTACCTCCACAATCAGCAAATGACATAGATGCTCTTGGTGTTCCTTTTCTTTCATAATAATCATAGTTTAAACAAGTATAATCGCCTCCTTCAAGTCCAGGAGAATCTATGTTGTATGTTGCCTTATTAGGGTCAGTTACTTCCTCTAAACCTTCATATGTGAAATATGCTACAGCTGCTTCACTTAAATCAGCACCTGGGTCACTTTCACTTTGAACAATATTTTTCATTCTAAGAGAGGTCTCGATCATACCTATAGTAGAATGTGCCCAACATGTACCATATGGGCTTTGATCACGTACAGGTGGTAATATCTTCACATTATAATCATTTCTCTTAGTTCTCATGTCATAACTAGTTGGCAATGGATCAGGATCTGCACCAAATAATCTCATTGTATTTCTCTCAACAGCATCAACTTTAAATCCTGGAGATATAAATCCTCCATCATATATTTCTTGATATTTTATAGGTTTACTTTCTTCTTCTTTGTCTTCAATATTGCCAAACAAAGTACTCTCTGTCGCAGTATTTAATTCTAATTTAACTGAATCATTTGAAATCAATTCAGAAATACTTGCTATATCACTTATGACAGGGTTTTCGCTCTCATTATTATTTGTTTCTTCTGCATCAGAAATAGTTGCTTCTTTCTCTTTTTTAGTTATAGTTGTACTTTCCACCACTGCTTCAGTAGTAGTTTCTTCATTTGGACTAGTTGCAGTTGTAGTGTCAGTGCCTTCAGTTGTATCTGTCGGACTAGTTGTAGTATCGGTGCCTTCGGTTGCATCTGTCGCATCAGTAGCATCTGTTGGATCCGTTGGTTCTGTAGGATCAGTTGTATTAGTTGGATCTGTTGGATCAACATTTTGCTTATCATCAGTATTATTCTCTGGCTCTTCGGCAGCACCCTTGCTATCTTCATCACCTTTATTGTCATTTTCACCCAAAGAAGCTTGACCATCTTCATTATCTTTTTCTGCATCCAAAATGCTTTGAACACTCGGTTCACCGGTATTCACATCATGATAAGACTGTCCCTCATTAAGGCTTGGGACAGACGATGATATGATTTCTCCTCCTTCTGATGCAAAATGTGGCATTGTCTCACACAACACCATCGCAACGCACAATACAGTTGCACAAATTCTCTTAAAACTCACAACAATGCCCTCACTAAATATTACTTAAAACTTTATCTAATTTTTCTTTGAATTCATCAATATGCTCTTTACCAATAACAAGTGGTGGTAAGAACCTAAGTACATTTTTTCCCGCCGACAATATAACAAGCCCTTCAGTTAGTGACTTTTCAAGTATATCTCTTGTTGGCTTTTCTACTACCAAGCCCTTCATGAAGCCCATACCACGTCTCTCTTTTACAAAATCATATTTATTTACAAAGTAGTCCAATGTCTCATCAAGATAGTCATTTAAATTATTTACATTGTCTACAAGTTTTCTATTTTTAATAATATCTATTGACTTATAAACAGCTGCTGCAACAAGTGCATTACCACCATAGGTTGTACCATGGTCACCAGGCACCAAAGAACTATTTGCAACTTTTTCATTTACTACAAATGCACCTACTGGTAGACCCATGCCAAGTGCCTTTGCTGTAGTTAGGATATCCGGCATCACATCATATTTGAAATATGCATATATAGAACCAGTCCTTCCCATACCACATTGTATCTCATCAATTATAAGTAACGCATTATGCTTATCGCAAAGTTCTCTTACCTGCGTTAAAAAATCTTTAGTTGCAGGATATATACCACCCTCGCCTTGCACAGTCTCTAAAACAACTGCACATACATTATCATCCATAAGTTTTTTCACTGACTCTATATCATTAAATTCAGCAAAATGTACATCAGGCATAAGTGGATAAAATGGCTCTCTATAATGATCAGTTCCAGTTATAGATACCGCACCTATAGTCCTACCATGAAATGAATGCTGCATAGCAATAACTTTAGTTTTATTTTTATTTATAAGCTGGCCATATTTCTTTGCAGTTTTAAGTGCACCCTCTATAGCCTCTGCACCTGAATTAGTAAAAAACACCTTTGATAACTTTGATATCTCGCATACTGATTCTGCTGCAAGTGGTAATGCATCTGTATAAAATAAATTTGATACATGGTAGAGTTTATCGACCTGTGATTTTATGTAATCATTAAACTCCTTATCATTATAACCTATCGCATTAACCCCTATACCAGAAGAAAAATCAAGATACTTCTTTCCTTCCGCATCATATAGATAAAGGCCTTCACCCTTTACAAAGGCTACATTGAATCTATTGTATAAATGAAATAAATGTTTTTCTGAATTTTCAATTATTGTTTTTGTATCCATGTTTTTCCTCTACGCTTTTAAAACTGTACCGATACCTTGGTCGGTGAATATCTCAAGTAAGAGTGAGTGTTTTAATCTGCCGTCAAGTATGTGCACGCTCTCAACACCATTTTCTATAGCATCAATGCAGTTATTTATTTTTGGAAGCATGCCGCCACCAACTATATTTTCTTTTATTAAATTTCTTGCTTCTTCAACTGACAATTCTGAAATAATACTATTTTTGTCATTTAAATCTTTTGCAAGTCCTTCCACATCAGTTAAGAATGTAAGTTTATTCACTTTTAATGATTTTGCAATATTAAGTGCCACATCATCAGCATTTATATTGTATGTGTCATAATTGTCATCATAACCAACTGGGCAAACTATAGGTAGAGAATCTTTTTCAAGTAAGTCATATAATATTTTATTATTTACTTCTACTATTTCTCCTACATATCCTAAATCTTCATTGCCCATTTGCTTCTTTTTAACTTTTAGTAATCCACCATCTTTACCACTTATTCCAATTGCTTTACTACCAAGTTTTTCAACTTTTTGAACTAATGATTTATTAATCTTATTTAAAACCATCTCTACTACTTCCATAGTAAAGCCATCTGTATATCGTAAACCATTTATAAACTTTGGTTCATTTCCAAATTTACCTACCCAAGATGAGATATCCTTGCCACCGCCATGAACTATGATTGGTTTGAAGCCAACAAGTTTGAGAAGTACAACGTCTTTAATAACGCTATTTTTTAATTCTTCATCCACCATACAACTACCACCATACTTTATGATGATGATTCTTCTATTGAAATGCTGTATGTAAGGCAAAGCTTCAAGTAATATATTCGCCTTGTTAATTACTTCATTAATATTTTCTTCTTGCAAATTTTTAAATTTCATCTTTTCTCCTTCGGGCTCCTAAAGGAAAGCCCCTACGTACGGGCGAGCTATGCGAGCCCACTATAGTCTATGAACGATAACTTGCATTTATATCTACATATTTGTGAGTAAGGTCACAGCCATAAGCAACTGCATCAAAACTACCTATTCCCAAATCACAAACTATAGTTATATGCTTTGTAGTTAATATTTCTTTTGCACGTGCTTCATCAAAATCAACTTCTCTGCCATCTTTACAAACTAATATCTTTCCAACTTCACTTTCAAAACTTATAGTGACTTTATATGGTTCAATATCTGCATCCGCATAGCCTAGTGCGCAAATTATTCTTCCCCAGTTTGGGTCTTTGCCATAGATAGCGCACTTTGTTAGATTTGATGTGACAACTGATTTTGCAGCTTTTTTAGCATCCTCTTTTGTCTTTGCATTTTTTACTATGACTTCCATAAGCATAGTAGCACCCTCACCATCCATTGCTATTTTCTTAGCAAGTGTACTATTAATCTCATGTAATGCTTCTTTAAACAAATTGTAATTATTATCTTCACTAACTATCTTTTCATTTTCAGCAAGGCCATTAGCAAGCACTAAACAACTATCATTTGTTGATGTATCACCATCAACTGAAATCATATTGTAAGAATCATCGACTGTTTCTAATAATGCTTTTCTCAACAACTCTTCACTTATATTTACATCAGTAGTGATAAATGAAAGCATAGTTCCCATATTGGGGTGAATCATTCCGCTTCCTTTACACATACCTGCTATTACTACTTTCTTTCCGCCTATCTCAAGAGTAACTGATGTTTCTTTCTCCACAGTGTCAGTGGTCATGATTGCTCGACTTGCCATATGGCCTACTTCCAAATCACTTGATAAATTATTGACCATGTCATCTATGCCCTTTTTCAATTTATCAAGTGGAAGTCTCATACCTATGACGCCTGTTGATGCCACTAAGACATTTGTTTTATCAACTGACAATTTTTTTGCAGTATAATCTGCTGTCTCTTCTGCATCTTTGAAACCTTCAGCGCCAGTTGCAGCATTTGCCACTCCAGCATTAATCACTACAGCAGAAACTTTTGAATTATCTTTCAGCACTTTCTGATCCCATTCCACAGGTGCAGCTTTCACTTTGTTCTTGGTGAAAACTCCTGCATAACTCGCAGGAACTTTAGAATAAATCATAGCCATGTCATTTCTATCTTTGTACTTTATATTTGCAGCGGTGTATGCCGCAGAAAAACCTTTTGGACTTGTGATTGACAAATTACCTTTTTCCATTTTTCTCCTTCGGGCTCGCAATGAAAAGCCCCTACGCACGGGCGAGCTACGCGAGCCCCTACGATGATACACTACACTATTTTTACTAAGTTACTATCATTAAGTACTTTTTCATAAATGTTCATGTTTTTATTTTGAGCAAAGCCGATGTCCTTCCAAAAATCATTACCTAATTTATTTTTCTTAAAGGCAACTAACCTTACTTTATTTATATTTAATTTATTTAACTTATTTATAATGTATGTAACCATACTTGTGGCAATGCCGTGATTTCTCATGTCCTCTTTCACGCACACATGATAAAAGCATGCTTCTCTACCATCATGTCCACAAAGTATACTACCAACTATTTTATTATCACAAACCGCCACAACACATGTCGACTTATTTCTCTTTAAAAACTTGATTATCCCCTCTTTTGAATCATCAATCTGTCGTATGGCAAAGTTTTTTATAGTTTTCCAAAGCTTGTAAACTTCAGCGTAGTCCTTCACAGCCATGAGTCGAACTTTATAATTCAATTTTTCTACCTTTTTTTTCATTTACAGTACCGCCGGCACTAAATTCAATCCTTCATCCTCTTTGATGCCAAACATTATATTCATATTCTGTATCGCCTGCCCAGCTGCCCCCTTTACAAGATTATCTATGGCGCCAAGCATTATAACTCTATTTGTTCTCTCATCAATTTTAAAATTAATGTCTACATAATTACTATTTTTTACAAATTTTGTCTCAGGGTATACATTTTCATTTAAAATTCGTATAAACTTTTCACCTTTATAAAAATCATTGTAAATATTTTTTATAGTTTGATAATCAGCCTTCTTACCATCTTTGAAATTTGCATATGCAGTCGCAAGTATTCCTCTATTCATTGGTATCAAATGTGGTGTGAAATTAATAGTTATATTTTTTCCTGACACATATGACAACTGCTCTTCAATTTCAGGTGTGTGCCTATGAGTGGCGATGCCATAGGCTTTTATATTTTCATTAACTTCACAATAAAGGTTGTCAATCTTTTCATTTCTACCCGCACCACTAGTTCCTGACTTTGCATCTATTATTATAGAGGTCTCATCTATCAATCCACTTTTTAATAATGGTGCTACAGTAAGTATAGAACATGTTGTATAGCAACCTGGATTCGCCAAAAGTCTTGTATCTTTTATTTTTTCTCTATACAATTCGCAAAGGCCATAAGTTGATACCTGTAAATAATTTGGAGTTTTATGCTCTATACCATACCATTTCTCATATACTTTAACATCTTTTAAACGAAAATCAGCAGATAAATCTATTATCTTGCAATTATTTAAAATCTCATCATTTAAAAGTGATGCCATATAGCCTTGCGGTGTTGCTGAGAAAATGACATCCACCTCTTTACTCATTTTTATTAAATCATCTTCAGTACATTCTTTATCAATCAAAGAAAAAAAGTTTTTGTACACATCACTATATTTTTTATCAGCAAACTTTTTTGAGCAACAAAACTTTATGTTCACATCTTTATGATTAAGTAATAATCTAACTAACTCTTCTCCTGCATAACCAGTCGAGCCAACAATTCCTACATTTATCATAGTTATTATTGAAAGTACTCCTTTATTTAATTTGGTTTATATAACTTTAACATTTGATACAAGACACTTGATACTATGACTGCTGCCACAGCGTTTGCCACGCTCGCACCAAGTTTTGGATATAGCTTAAGCATAGTCGCTTGCACTGTGAGAAGTTGCACTAACCTACATTCAAGATATGTCTTAAGTGCATAAAGAATTATGTATGCTATCTCGCCAATAGTTCCAGCGATTACTGCATTTTTTATTCTATAAAATACTAATGAAGCCACATACGCCATCACAAACTTTGTAATAAAAGTTATCAAATATCCTATAGGTCCTAATGATGGAGGATAAAACAATATATCAAAAATCATAGAACCAAGTCCCGCAGAAAGTCCCGCGCTTGTAGGTGCAAGCATAAGTGCAGCAAGTAAACACATACTATTTCCAAGATGGAATCTAAATGTGTCATGAGTGCCCACATAAATTCTTGAACCAATTACAACCAATGCTGTGAATAGTGCCATTAATGCTAAATTCTTAACTTCCTTATTAACCATAATTTTGCCTCCTATAACATTTATACATACCAAAAACTATCTGCGTTTGCAGACAATACAAAGTACTTCAAAAAAGCAAGCTGTTCTCAATGCTCACTTTTTAAAGGTTCCTTGTTTATATATTATACCACTAATCAGTATGTTTGCAAATGTCTTATTTTGATAGTATAATATCCCCTATGCCTTTTAAGAAAGAAAAACTCTCAAATGAAAATAATGCCAGATTGGAAACCATTTCCATACTATTTCTTATTGCTTTTGCTCTAATTTCCTACATTTTTACTAATTATATACAAAAAAAACCAGATAGAGAAATAAGCATTTATTTAAATGGCATTAAAATCACTGAAATTGATGGCAATAAAGTAGATGCCTTAAATACTGGCACATATACCCTGGATTGCGGGGATGGTGGTTTTAACACTATAGAAATAAAGGGGGGCAAGATCAGATGCATAGATGCAAATTGCCCAGACAAAGTATGCGTATCTCACGGCTACCTAAACCCAGACATTGATAACGACATGATAGTATGCGCACCGCATAAACTTATAATTCAATATAGATAAATAAAAAAGTGCCTTATGGCACTCTTTTATTTTATGCTGATTTTTTAACTACTTTTTTATTATCGCCCTTCCCTCTTGCACCATCATACACATATTCAGGCTTAGCGCCTTCAGTCACACACTTCTCAGTAACTATAACTTCTTTTACATTTTGATCATCTGGCACTTCATACATTACATCTCTCATTATCTCTTCGATGATTCCACGAAGTCCACGCGCCCCAAGATTTCTATCTATAGCCTTCTTAGCTATAAGTTTAAGTGCATCATCTGTAAATACAAGGTCTACATCATCATATTTCAAAAGTTTTTGATATTGTTTAATAAGTGCATTCTTTGGCTCTGTCAAAATTCTTATGAGTGCATTCTCATCAAGTGATTCTAAAGTTGCAACTACTGGCAATCTTCCCACTAATTCTGGTATAAGACCATATTTTATCAAATCTTTTGTCTCACACTTCTTTATATACTCATCATACTTTATATCTTTTTTATCTACGAGTTTTGTGTTGAAGCCAACAGTAGATGTATTAATTCTACTCTCTATAATATTTTCAAGTCCATCAAAAGCACCACCACAGATGAATAAAATATTCTTTGTATTTACTTGTATGTATTCTTGTTGTGGGTGCTTTCTGCCTCCTGATGGTGGTACATTTGCTTCAGTGCCTTCTATTATTTTCAAAAGTGCTTGTTGTACACCTTCGCCTGATACATCGCGAGTTATACTTACATTCTCACCTTTCTTCGTGATCTTATCAATCTCATCTATGTAAATTATACCTATCTCAGTCCTTGCTATATCTCCATCTGCTGCAGATAAAAGTTTAAGAACTACATTCTCTACATCTTCACCTACATATCCAGCTTCAGTCAAAGTTGTGGCATCTGCAATAGCAAATGGAACTCCCAAAAATCTTGCTAAGGTTTCAGCCATATATGTCTTTCCACTTCCAGTAGGTCCTATGAACAATAGATTAGACTTTTGAATATCTACATCATGCTCTTTATTCTTAATTCTCTTGTAATGGTTATACACTGCTACAGCAAGACTCTTCTTTGCATCATCTTGACCAATAATGTACTGGTCTAAATATGATTTTATGATGGCAGGCTTAAGTACATCTATCTTGTCAAGTATCGCCTGAATGTCATTTGCAGTTGCTGCCTTATCATTATCAATCTCATTTGCTCTCTCTTCTTCAAGCAAATCTGCACACCACTCTACGCACTCATCACAAATAAATGTATCTTCCTTGCTTGCAGCTATTAACTTTCTTACTTGGCTCGCTGTCTTTCCACAAAACGAGCAAAAAGGAATTTTCTCTTCCATCTAATTGTACTCTACTCCCAATTAACGTTTATCTATAACTTTATCTATAAGTCCAAAGTTCTTTGCCTCTTCAGCTGTCATCCAATTATCTCTGTCTGTAGCCTTTGCAATCACTTCATAATCTTGACCAGTGAACTCTGAAAGCATAGTGTTCATTTGTTTCTTAATTCTGATGATGTGATTTGCAGCTATCTCTATCTCTGTCGCTTGACCTTGAGCTCCACCAAGTGGTTGGTGAATAAGAATCTCTGAATGAGGAAGTGCGAATCTCTTTCCCTTTGTACCTCCTGCAAGTAAGAATGCTCCCATACTTGCAGCCATGCCCATACAAATAGTTTGTACATCACATTTGATATATTGCATAGTATCATAGATAGCCATACCAGCTGATATAGAACCACCTGGGCTATTGATATAAAGCATTATATCCTTCTTTGGATCCTCTGATTCAAGAAGTAATAACTGAGCCATAACTATTGATGATAAATCATCAGTTATCTCATCTGCTATAAAGATTACTCTCTCTTCAAGAAGTCTTGAAAATATATCATATTGTCTGTCACCTTTGCTTGTTTGCTTAATTACATAAGGCATTGGTATATAATTTTTCTCTCTCATAATCTCTCCTCTACACTAACTTTGCATTATCATATAAGAAATCAAATACTGCTGGGTATAATAAATCTTCCTTTAATCTCTTTCTATCTTCTTCATTCGCATAAGATTTCTTAAATTGTTCTACATCCATTCCATAAGACTTAGCCATATTTGCTAGTTCTTCATCGACCATAGCATCAGTTGCCTCTATCTTTTCAACTTTAGCAATCTCTTCAAGTACTATACTATTCTTGATGCTTTTCTCTGCGTTTGGCCTTAGTTCTTTTCTATACTCCTCAGGTGTCTTGTTTATCATCTTTAAATATTGTTGTAAATCTATACCTTGATATCTAAGACGATTGTTGTAATTGTATAGCATCTCGTCAATTTGTGCTTCTATAGCCTCATCTGCCAAATCAATAGTTGTGTTACTTACTATCTCATCTAATAATTTGCCTTTAACTTCTTCTTTTGCTTGCTTCTCTTTAATCTCTGTAAGATTCTTTTTTACATCTTCTTTATAATCCTTTAAATTCTCAAATTCTGAAATTTCTGATACAAATTCATCGTTGATTTCCGGAAGTTGTTTTTCCTTTACCTCATGAACTTTAACCTTAAATAATGCCGGCTTACCTGCAAGTGATTTTTGTCCATAGTTATCTGGGAAGGTAACATTTACATCTACTTCATCTCCTGCCTTCTTTCCTACAAGTTGATCTTCAAAATTATCTATAAATGATTTACTTCCAAGCACTAAGTCATAGTTCTCTGCTTTGCCACCATCGAATTGCTTTCCATCCACATATCCATCAAAATCTATACTTACAGTGTCTCCATTCTTTGATGCTCTATCCACAGTAACAAGTCTTGCATTCTTTTGTCTCTCTTCTTCAATCTTATTATTTATTTCTTCATCAGTAATCTTAATATCTGGCTTCTTTCCCTCAACACCTTTGTATTTGCCCAACTTAACTTCTGGGACTATAGCCACCTCTGCTTCATAAATAAATGGTTTCTCTACATCAGCTTGTACAACATTAACCTTTGGTTGTGACAAAACTTTCTCACCACTTGTTTTAATCTCTTGATAATATGTATCATTGATACATTCATTAATTGCCTCTTCAAGGAATGCATTTCTTCCATAAACTTTATATGCCATCTCTTTAGTCATCTTGCCTTTTCTAAAGCCTGGTATATTGAGTTTACCCTTCTGCTTATTAAATGCCTTGTCCTCTGCTTTTAAAAATGTGGCATTGTCAATTTCTATAGTAAACTTTGCTTTATTTGCCCCAATTTTTTCTACTTTACAACTCATTTCAAAATACTCCTCTCGGCTCGCGTAGTGCAAGCTCCTATGATATTAGTTTAACTATTAATTATTTATACTTTGTAATTTACTCAATGATTTCATTGCTTTCTCATAATCATTATCGGATACGCCTATGATTATATTTATACCACTTGAACCCTGATCTATCATCTTAACTGCTACTTTTGCATCTCTAAGTATCGCAAATACCTCTGCCGTCACATCATTTGAATAAACCATTCCTTCACCAACTATAGCAATTATCGATATGTTATCCTCTACACTCAATACATCCGGATTCAAATCTTTCTTAATCTGATCTAATATCTCTTGTCGCTTTTCATTCAATAACTCAGATCTAACTACAACTGATATAGTATCTATACCTGTAGGACAATGTTCCACAGAGATTTTTTCTTTATCAAATATATTTAGTAGCCTTGCTAAGAAACCTATCTCCTCATTCATCAAAGCCTTCTGCAACAATATAGATGTGAAGCCCTTCCTTCCTGCTATACCTGTGACAGTTCTTCTTTTTATTATAGAAGGTATGCTTGATACTATCATGGTGCCCTTATCAGTAGGGCGATTAGTATTTAAAATATTTATTGGTATACCTACTTTACTAACTGGATACACAGTCTCCTCATGTAAAACACTTGCACCCATATAACTCATCTCTCTAAGTTCAGTATATGTAATGTAATCAATGATTGCTGGATTTTCCACAAGTCTTGGATCTTCAAATAATACTCCTGACACATCTGTCCAATTCTCATATAAATCTGCATTGATTGCTCTTGCTACAAGCGCGCCAGTAATATCAGAACCGCCTCTACTAAAAGTAACTACCTCTCCATCTCTAGTCGAACCATAGAAGCCAGGCATAATTATTTTCTTATCAGGAAAATCTTTTTCTATGCGATCAATCTCTCTACTAATATTCTCATATGTTAGTTCATAATTCACTTTCTTGTTGTCGTCAAATGTTATCACATTCTGCATATCAAGAAATTTTGCATTCATATAAATTGATAATATCTTAGCGCTAAAATATTCTCCACGACTTGCAAGATAGTCCACAGTATTTTTAGACTTTGAAGTAGCTATCATTTCTGTCAACTCTTTATCAACATCAAAGTCTATATTCAAATCACTAACTATGCCATCAAATCTATCTTTTATCTTAGCAAATATTTCTTCCTGCTTACTCTTATCATCTCTATTTTTATATAGTGAAATCAGTAAATCTGTAATCTTATCGTCAGCTGAATTTCTTTTGCCAGCTGCTGACACTACACAGTATTTTCTACTCTCACTACTTGATATTATATCTTTAACTTTAATTATCTGATTTGAATCAGCAAGTGAACTTCCACCAAATTTTACAACTGTTTTTTTCATATTTTTTTTGCGAGCCCTATACTATAGTCTTCAATATCTCATCATAAGCCTTAGGAGATAAATCTCTTGGTCTTATATCAAGAGTTGTAAGGCAACCCTTTGTTCCCCTCTGACTCTCTTTATACAACGCTCTTGCAAATGCAACTATAGCCTGAGATGTAAACTCTGGATTAGAGTCAAGTTTCAAATCATATGTGATAGTATGCTTATGCTCATTATCCTTTCCAGTAGTTCCTGTCCTTGTGACGAATCCACCATGTGGCATACCACTATGATTTTTCTTTAATTCATCCAATGTTATGAAATGAACTGTAGTATCATACTCATCAAAGTAATGTGGCATGGTCTTTATTTCTTGCTCTATCTTATTTTTATCTGCACCATCTTCTACTACTACAAAACACTCACGTGTATGTTTTTCTCTTGTAGTTAAATCAGGTGTCTCACCATTTTTAATTCTATCAACTACACTCTTTATTGGTACAGTATATTGTTTTGCATCTACTACACCTTTGATTCTTCTTATCGCATCACTATGTCCTTGACTTACTCCTCTTCCCCAAAATGTATAATCCTTGCCATTTGGAAGTAAGACATTTGCATATAATCTATTGAGTGAAAACATACCTGGGTCCCAGCCACAAGATATAAGTGCCACATGATTATTTTCTTTAGCTGCCTTATCTACATTATTGAAATGTTCAAGTATATTTGCATGAGTGTCAAATGTATCTATTACATTAAAATCCTTCGCTAACTCAACAGTCATAGTTGGCAATTCTGTAGCAGAACCGCCGCAAGCAACCATTACATCAATCTTATCTTTAAAGTCCTTTGCTTCACTCGTACTATATACCTTATTCCCAAGAATAGACTTAACTGTGTTTTTATCTCTTCTTGTAAATATCGCTGCAAGTTCTACATCTTTATTTTGCAAACATGCAACTTCAACTCCTCTACCAATATTTCCATAGCCATAAATTCCTAGTTTCATTTTTCGTCTCCCCCTACACATTCAATAAATCGTTCATACCATACATCCCTGCTGCTTTCCCCTTCATGAACTTCGCAGCGTTTATTGCACCTTCTGCAAAAAGTCCTCTATCATAGGCTTCATGTTTTAATGCTATGCACTCATGCTCTGTTGATATAAGCACCTCATGAATTCCAACTACATTACCAAGTCTTATAGCATTAACCCCGATATCATTCTTTTCTCTCTTTTTATTTCCATTTCTACCGCAAATGATATTTGCATCTTTTCTAACTTCCTTGAGCCCTTCGGCAATTTTTAATGCAGTACCTGATGGTGCATCAAGTTTTCTATTGTGATGAGTCTCTACAATCTCTACATCAGCATTTTTCATTTGTCTTACTACAGCCTTCGCAGTTTCGATAAGTATAGCTATGCCAATTGAATAATTTGCCGCATAAAACACAGGTATCTTTTTGCTTGCTTCATTAATCATGTTCTTTTCTTCTTCTGTCTGACCTGTGGTCGCTATAACTAATGTTTTATTATTCTTTATACCATAGTCAATGAGTTCTTTTGTAAGTGAATGATGTGAAAAATCAATTACTATATCTACATCCACATTTACATCATTAAAACTTGGGAAGCATTTCACTTCACTCTTTTCATTTATCATTTTATCAACACCGCAGACAAGTTCTAACTCATTATCATCATTTATCATTTTAGATAACACCTGTCCCATATGTCCCATGTAGCCACTAACTAATACTTTCATAAGTCTCTCCTAAAACATTCTCCATAGCATATGCCATCACAAAGTATGGGCGAGCTATGCGAGCCCTGCATAATTATTTAATTCCTAAATCATTCATTATTTTAAACATCTTCTCTTCTTTAGCTTTATCCATAGGCGTAAGTGGCAATCTCAAATAATTATCGCAGTATCCAAGTTTTGCCATTGCAGATTTTATAGGTATAGGATTTACTTCTGAGAACAATGCTCTTATAAGTGGTAAGTATTTAATTTGTAAATCTCTACTAGCTTTTACATCGCCTGCAAAAAACTTATCACAAATTTCTACTGTTTGCTTTGGAAGCATATTTGATAAAACTGAGATGACTCCCATACCACCCATTGTTAAAAATGGAACTATCTCATCATCATTTCCAGAATAAATATATAACTTATCGCCAACAAGATTAAATGCATCCATTATCTTTGTCAAATTACCATTTGCTTCTTTGATACCAACTATGTTATCAACTTTTGATAATTCAAGATATGTTTCTGGCTCTATATTAACTCCTGTTCTTGATGGTACATTGTATAAAATAATTGGTTTATTAGAAACTTTTGCTATCGCTGTATAACTTTGTATCAATCCATATTGAGTTGCCTTATTATAGTATGGAGTTACTACAAGTAAACCGTCAACTCCTATCTCACAAGAATACTTTGCAAGTGAGCATGCATAGTTTGTATCATTTGAACCTGTACCCGCAATCATAGGAACTCTATGATTAATCTTTTCTTTGGCAAATGACAATAATTCCTTATGCTCTTTATCATCCAAAGTTGAACCCTCACCAGTAGTTCCAGCAATGATAATGGCATTAATTCCTTCACTTATTTGAAACTCAATAAGTTTTTCAAGTTTCTCATAATCTACACCTTTCTCATTGGTTGGTGTGATAAGTGCAGTACCCACTCCTTTAAATATCAATTCTTTATTCATAGTTATTCTCCTTTGCCAAATGTATTTAAAATGCTTTTCTTTTACAATTAAAACAATTGTCATGTGTTGCCACATAACACCCCATTTTATCAGTATATAATTACTCTATATTTTAGTATGATTTGCCTATGATGTCAACAAAAAAGCCACTTTCTTAGTGGCTTAAAATGGCATATGTTATACATTATATAAGTGTTTTAGACCTTATCCAAAATATCAATCGCTCTATCTACCATGCCTATTAACTTGCTGTAGTTCTTCTCTTCATCCGTGAGCCCCTTAAAACCAGCGCCATAAGTAACTCCTAGAAATGGCAAGTTGCAGTTGATAGCTCCCCTCAAGTCATGCTCTGTGTCACCTATCATACACACCTTGTCCATGTCAGTAATATTGCAATCTGATATAGCAAGTTTCATTATATCAGTCTTTGTCATCCCTATCTCACTTGTCGAACCCCTAAGTGTGTCAAAATACTTTGTCACATCCTTATCATCAAAAAGTGGCGTCACACATCTCATCAATTTGTATGTAGCAAGAGCAATTTTATAATTATTTGCCTTTAATTCTTTCAATACCTCAAGCATCCCTGGAAATAACTCTGCCTTCAACAATTCATTGTCAATATAATACTTTCTATACTCTTTGCATACATTATCTATCTCTTCATCAGACATATAAGGGTAAAACTTTTTAAGCGATGTCACTACTGGTGGACCTATGAAACTTCCTACCTCTTCTTTAGTAAGTTCTCTAAGGCCAAGCAACTTAATAGTCGCTTCTATGGAATTCAAAATAGTGTCTGTCGTATCAAACAGAGTACCATCAAGATCAAATAAAATTAAATCAAACTTTTTGTTCATATTATATTATTCCGCTATAGTAATATTAATTAATTTAAAACATACTATAGACAATATCACAATTATAATGGTATTCGTCAACAAACTAAAATTTACAAAAAACATTGGCACTGCGCCTGCAAATAATGCTATAGTAGTAACTCCAAATGCCACTCCTGGATTTTGTTTTATTACACTTAGAAGCATAGCATATGTCACGCTCATTGTCATTGAAAATAACATTACGCCCAACAATGATAAAAGCATAAACTTATTTCCCAATATGATAAATGGCAAGCATAATATCGTAGAAATAAATCCAACTGTCCTATACCCTATCATATCACATAGGTATCCACCGAATGCTTTTCCAACTCCAAGACTTATAAACAACAAGGCAAAGTGAAAAAACTTTTCTTTCCAAGTCAATGGCAATACAAAACCCATATAGCTTCTTACCATCACTATCGCAAACGCTACAGCAAATATAACATACTTGCTACACTTTGCATTTGCTATATTTACATCTATGTATCTTGCATTTTCATTGCACCAAGTTTTATCAGTTAAAGCTAAAATAATTATTATGATCGCTACAGGTATGAATAAATAATTTACCGATGCAGAAACAATTGCTAGATGCCTTCCAATTATTATACCTATGGTTCCTCCAGATACAAATAATGCACTGGGAAATATATTCTTCTTTGACACACTCGCTACTGCTATGGCACCGCACTCATGCAATATAGCATTTCCAAAAGATAAAAATAATACCGCCAAAATGTATATTATCTGGTTACTTGTTTTAATTAACACTATGGCTATTATCAAAAATATCGTACCAAGATAACCAATATCTACCTTTTTATGTTTGTTATGCCATTCGCCAATCAATGACTGTGGTACGAAAGCAAAAAAGTCATACATTAATACAATCAATACGGCAACAAATGTCTTAAATCGTAAATACAGTAACATATAACTAATCGTTTCAATAGCTATATGCACTACAAAGAATAATATGCCATATATTATCTCTACACCACTATACTTTTTCAGCATTTCTAAGTTCTTTCTTTAAAACAATTTTACTAAATACAACTACTACGATAGCAAGCACTAACAACCCTGCTATGACAAAAGTCTTAGCATCAGTCCTTGCAAATTCAGATGTGTTATCTGGAATTACTATACTCTCCTCAGTCTCAATCGGATTCTCGTCCGGTAAAACATGTGGTGATATTCCTGGTACTATAATGTCTAAAAATGTCATGTGGGACTCCTTATATATTTTCATTATTATTTAAAAACATCAACATATAGTATGGTATAGTTAATTTGCTCTCAACAACCCCTATATTCCCATCAATTATTTTATATGCTATTTGTGGATTATATTTTTTAATAAATTCATTTAAGGAAATCGTTTGACCATTTTTTGATTTAACTTCAACGGGTATTATTTCGGTTGCGTTTTCAAATATAAATTCAATCTCTTGTGTGTTGTTCTCGTTTTTATAATAATACATATTTTCAAATTTACTCATTAATTGAGTAAATACTGCATTTTCATATATGCCACCTTTTGCAGTAGTTTTTAAATCGTTAGTCATTATTGCTTTTTGGGTATTGAAACCATATAAGCAAGTTAAAAGTCCAATATCTGACATATACAATTTAAACTCAGCTGATTTCTCGTGTGTCCTCAATGGGAATTCTGGAGTAGAAACATTTATGCACTTTTTAACCATTCCTGCTTCTATAAGCCATGTGATTGCATTTTCAAATTTTTTTGACGTTGCCTTTTTTTCTACAATACTATATTGAAATTTTTTATAGTCCTTTGATAACTGCTCAGGAATGGAATTATAACACTTTAATATATTTTGTTTCACTGCACTGGGTGCATAATGCATTATATCATCTTGATAATTTTTTAACAATTCATTTTGTTTCTTGTTTACTTCTTCGATATTTTGATTTTCAAGATAAGTATTGACTGCTTCTGGCATACCACCAACAAACATATATGTTTTGAAGTATTGCATATACTTTTCATTTATATCATCTGGAACCTTTTCTCTTGAATTAAAGTATTTTTTTAATATTTTAAATTTAGATTCATTTACACCATTTGCCCATAAAAACTCTTCAAAATCTAAGGAGAACATTTCTATATCAGTTTCACTACCTACTGGAACCGAAAAATCCTCTTGTTCTTCTTTATATCTTATGCCAAGAAGCGATCCAGACGCAATAATATCATATCTTTTATCCTCTCTCAAATATTTAAGCGCCGTTCTTGCCTTAGGGCAGTTTTGAATTTCATCCAAAAAGATCAACGTATCATTCTCAATAAAGTTTGCATTTTCAACTCTTATAGATATTTGCTCATAAATATATTCAGGAGTCAATTCATTTTCAAATATAACTTTATAATCTGGTTTTTTTATGAAATCTAAATGAATAAGGCTTTTATACTCATTTTTGCCAAATTCTTTAATTATGAATGTTTTACCAACCTGCCTAGCACCCTTTACAAGCAATGGCTTATGATTTCTGTCAGCCTTCCATTCTAATAGATTTTTGTATATTTTTCTTTTAAGCATATGTAAAATTTACTATAATTTTAGCGGTTTGTCAATTAAATTAGTCAAATTTGACACTTTTTTTTGCATAAAAGTTGTCAAATTTGACATTTTTTTTTGCATAAAAGTTGTTGAATTTGACCTTAACATTTAAAAAAAACAATTTTTTAAGCTAATTTTTGCCAAATTCCACGATTTTTGGGCTTAAAAATTAGATTTTTTGCATAAAATTTGCATAAAAAGGGCGGGGATGCCCCGCCAAATATAATCAATCACTAGTTATTTACCATGTTTCTCCATTATAGCATTATATATCTCTTCTTTTTCATCTAAGTCACTTAAAATGTTAAAATTCATAGAATCCAATTCTTCAATAGCTAATGCCTTTTTCTTTCTAATTTCAACATACGAAATGACCTTGCAATATTTAGTTTTTCAGCAATCTGTTGTTGAGATAAATTAGCATCATTTCGTAAACTAATTAGTTTATTTTGAAAATATTTATCATCATTCATATTATTACCCCTCCTCTTTTTTTATTTTGAGAACATTGTCATATTTAATTATGGTTTAAGTTCTTATATGAATCACTTATCACTTTAATTATATCAATTTTTTTACTGGATTCAATATAGCGTTCTATACAAGAACTAAAATATATTAGTTGTGTCAAATTAGAACACAGCATTTTGCAGGATAATGGCTTTTTTCTCATATTTTAATTATTCAACTATATAGTATATTTTATTTTCAATAAGTATAATGCTACAAAAAATGTCCAATTTGCAACATTTTTTATAAGAAGCAACGATTTTTCTAAAACCCTATTTTTCCGATGAAAATGCTATTTAATCTTATTTTCATCATAAAAGGGCGGATACTATCCGCCCCTAATTACCCCTCCACATATTCACTCACCAGTTCCCTTATCTCCCTCTCATTCTCCCTCATCGCTTCGAGTGTCTTGTTTAAAACTTCATCAAGTTCAAGTTGCATGTACTTTTCTGCACCAAGTTTTATAACCTCTCTGTCGCAGCCTGCAGCAAACCTCTTATCTTTAAATTTCTTCTTAAGACTACTAAGTTCCATATCTGTGCAACTCTTACTTGGTCTCATCTTTGCCGCTGCAAATATAATGCCAGTCAATTCATCCACAGTAAATAACACTTTCTCCATGTCCTTACTTGGCTCGACATCCGAGCAGTGTCCAAAGCCGTGACTACATACAGACTTTATAAACTCATCCTCATAACCTTCATTCTTTAATAACTCTACGCACCTCTTGCAATGTTCTTCTGGGTACATTTCGAAATCAATATCATGAAGAAGTCCTACAATCTTCCAATACTCAACTTCTTCATCGCTCTTTCCTGCATCCTTTGCAAACCACCCAAGTGCGAGCCCTACTGTTATACCATGTTCAATATGGAATGGCTCTTTGTTGTACTTCTTTAATACTTCAATTGACTCTACAAAATTATTCATACCCTTCTCCTAATCATATACTATATTTATAATACTATCATCACAATATTCACACTAATTAAAACTATTAAAATTAATTCTTAAATTGCATCATAAAACTAAATTAATAATAATCTTTCTCTCTACTTTTATCGTTGTATATTCTCTAATAATTTTGTTAACCTTATTCTATATGACTTTATATTTTTCTGCAATTTGGTAACTTTTTTTACTTCCGACTTTAAAAAAGTAACATAATCCAATTCATTCTTTATCTTTATTCCAAACATTCTTAATTTATTCATTTTAATACTACTAATAGTTTTTTCTTTTTTACAATTGATTCTTATTGCAGATAATTCATTATTAATATTTTTAATTTCCTCTTCTATATTATTTTTATAATATACTTCATATGGTTTTTCGTTTCTTATCCCTAAATAAGCTATAACCAATGTTACTACTTGCAAAACTTCAATTAACGAATTTTTGATACTATGCAACACATATCTTTTATTCATAATTTCACTACCCAAACCATAAACTACAAATAAATTGTTAAATATTCCAAATTTACAAATATTAAAAAATACTATCAATGATATTGTTATAAAAAAATTCATAAGTAAATTCGCTTTTTTAACAAAATACAACTTATATGTATTTTTCTCTTCACCTTCTGTGCTAATTATACAAGTAGCAAAATTTGAAAAAAGAGCATATAATAAAACCATTATATAAAAAAATAGGACATTAGTATTTAAATCTTGAGTTATTACATTGCCTACATTCACCATAAGCAATACTTTTACAATAAGATATGGTAAAACAAAGATCTGCGCAATACAATACATAACAAATAACACTTTAAAAACAAATTCCAATATATCTCTAGTCTTTTTTCTAAATAAAAGTATTATTAAAGAATCTAAAACTATGAATAAAAGCATCGTCAATAAGTCATTCATTGATAAATCACTATTTAACAATCTACATAGTAATAATATTGTTTTTATCAATATACATGTTATTGCAAAATTAACAATTAAAATTTGACCAATTCCTATATATCCGATCTCATCCAATACATCTTTGCCAAATATAAAATACAATATATATATTGCTATTATCCATATTGCAATTCCAAATAAAAAACTAATAACACTTTTTTCAAATAAATTTGTTATTAATACAATATTTATCATCATCAGTAATAAACAAGTTGTACAATAGCCTTTCTCATTATCACGTTGATTTTCAAATTTATTAATTATTAATCTAAATAAATGAATAATCAATAACTCTAATAAACACACTAGAAAGAATAATATAAGTCCTTTTGCAATATATCGGCACAATAAATAGACTATAATTGAAACTGAAATAATAAATATAAAGTATTTTTTAGTAAGTTTAATACATTCCTCGGAATACTTTTTCATTTTTGAGCCATAGATTTTAATTGCTACAATTGCAAAAATAAATGTAAGCGTAACTATGATTGCTCCACTAAGTGTACTCCAGAACATTTTCCATGTTTCATCTTTTGTTATATAACTAACAAGCAAAAATATTATAGAAAAGCCAACACAAAGCAACTCAGAATATATTAATTCTTTTATTTTCAATTTCCCTACATTCACTATTTAAATCTTTTCTTATTAATATATTTCTCCAAATTAATCATTATCATATTTTTTCTTTTTCACCAAAATCATATAAACAATTTAAAACTAACTTTATTTGAGAGTATATAACTACCCATTCCTGCCGACAATGCATTTGCCAAAACTGTCAATAATATAATTTTTAACAAATACTTTTTCCCTAGATAGATATAGTACAAAACTATTTCTGATACAAATACTATTATTTCTAGTACAATGATTAATTGCCATCTATTAACTATAAAAGACTTATTCATATTTAAAATGTCATAAATTATTATCACTATATTAGCCAAGACATTGGTAAGTATATTAGTTGTTATAAAATATTTTTTTGAAATATGTAAAAAACAAACTATCGGTATATACTCTATCACTATAGTTAAAACAAGACATATTATTAATGTTGTGATTATCGAAATAATTAACATAATATACTATTATACTAGATTAGCTAATGTTAAAGTATCCAAGTTTCATTATAGTTTCTATGGCTTTCTCAATATAATCTTCTGTGATTATAGGCCATCTATAATTAAGGAAACCTCTAAAAAGCCCCTTTTTTATAAATTATATTAAAAAAACATTAATAAAACTTAAAACTCAAATACATTTTACAAAATAATGCTTTATCTATTTATGTTATCTTCTATTAGCTCAATGCCATCATATTCTATCTTGCTCGCTACACTTATAAAGTAATTTTCAAATTTCCCTGTATTAATATAATACTTTTCATCTAAAAAGGAATTAACTCTATCATTGCTTACTACAATTTGCTTTGGCTCATAGTACTTATCACTTCCCGATGCCTTAAATAACGCTTCCTTTATCGTCCAAAATTTTGTAAGTCTCTCTTCAACGCTCAATTCATCTTTTCCATTCTCTATATATTCTCTTTCTTCTTCTGCAAACGCATAGTCTATAATGTCTAAATGTTTTTTATTTATAGTTTCAATATCAATCCCTATCTTCTCTTTCGATTTTACAAATACAACATATTCTCCCGAATGACTAATGTTGAAATAGTCTCCATTTTCAATATAGGGTTTCTTTAGTTTACTGTATCTTATGTCATTTTCATTTTTAGTAAGATTGTTATAGATTAATACATTCCCAAGCAATGTCAAATTTTTAGCAACATCTGATTTGTAATCTTTACACATGTTATATTTCTTGGGGATTATTTTTTTTATTAATTCTAGGTCGCTACTTACTATATTATTTTTTATATAATTTACTGTTACTACGCTCATACAATTATAAATATTTTGTTATTGTTAAGCAGTTCTTGCCATTTTCATATTTATATTCCATTACATCCATCTTCTGCTTAGTAATGTATACACCAAGCCCACCAACCTTTCTATTATCAACACTTGCCAATATATTGGGATCTGCAAGTTTTGTAGGGTCAAATTCTTTTCCACTATCAATGAAACTAATTGATAATTTATCAAGATTCTTATCAATAACTAATTTTATAAAATGTCCTATATCGATTTCCGTCATAATAATAATATCCCGTACCAACTTCATCATTCAAAGCTTTCGACACAAAACTCTTTAAGTATATCTTCGGTCCTACTTACACCAAATCTTGTAGCACCAGCAGCATACAAGGCATCAACGTCTGCTTTATTCTTTATGCCACCAGCTGCCTTTATCTTACAAGTATCTTGAACTGCCTTCTTCATTATAGCTACATCACTAGCAGTAGCTCCAGTAGGTGCAAAACCTGTAGAAGTTTTTACAAAATCAACTCCTACCTCTTTGCATAGTTCACAAACCTTTGTTTTCTCTTCATCTGTAAGATATGCATTTTCAATGATAACTTTCAAAAGTTTATTCTCAGCTTTGACAGCATCAAAAATTTCTTTGATCTCTTGCTTTACATAATCATACTTTTTGTCTTTAAGTGCAGCAACATTTATAACCATATCAATCTCTTCGGCACCATTTTTCATTGCATCTTTTGTCTCAAACACTTTTACTTCCTTAGTGTTTTGACCAAGAGGAAATCCTATTACTGTACACACATTTACACCAGTTCCTTTCAAAAAATCGCTGGCATATTTTATGTAATATGGATTTATACATACTGAGGCTGTGTTATTTGCTTTCGCAAATTCTAAAATCTTATCGACCTTGTCTTTTGTTGCATCAGCTTTCAAAATTGTGTGATCAACCATTGATAAAAATTCTTGTTTATTCATAATTCTCCTTTCGGGCGAGCTCTCCTAAAGCTCGCCTTTACATCATTTTGCCATCTGCACCTACAAAATAGCCATCTGGTGTCATTGCACTTACTAACATGCTTCCATCTGCAGTAAAGTAATACCATGCACTTTGGATTTGTTTC
>OMRR01000066.1 GCA_900313535.1 uncultured Eubacteriales bacterium | reverse complement strand
TGACATCTTCAACAAGACCTAAGTCTTTTAATCCTACTACAAAGCCCTGTCTCATAGAATCTACTTCAGCGCTTTCTACACCTTCAGCAATACATATAGCATAATTTCTGCTTATATTATATGACTTTCCACCAATAACTGTTTCTTTTTTACCACAGCTTGATATAAATACTAAAGTCAATAATGACAATATTACTAATATACTTTTTTTAATACCCTTCATCTTATTACCCCTATTATCTAAAAAAGGTGGCAAATACCACCTTACTTCGCAAATTCTTGCGCACGTGTCTCTCTTATTACATTAACTTTTATGGTACCTGGATACTTAACTTGCTCTTCTATTTGTTTAGCAATGGCATGAGCCATTATAGTCATATCATCTTCAGATACTTTTTCAGGTATAACCATTATACGCACTTCTCTACCTGCTTGCACAGCATATGCCTTATCAACACCCTCGTAACTATTAGTTATATCTTCGAGTTGTTTAATTCTTTGAGTGTATGTCTCTAATATTTCTCTTCTTGCACCAGGACGAGCTGCAGATATAGCATCAGCTGCACCAACTATAAATGCTATAGGACACTTAGCTTCTGCATCACCATGGTGTGACTCTATCGCATTTAATACTTCAAATGATTCTTTATATTTTTTACAGATATCAAGACCAATCTGTACGTGAGTTCCCTCCACTTCATGGTCAATTGATTTTCCTATGTCATGTAAAAGTCCTGCACGCTTTGCAAGTTGCACATTCTCTCCAATTTCTGATGCCATGATGCCAGATAAAGTTGCAACTTCTATGCTATGAACTAATGCATTTTGACCATATGAAGTTCTGTAGTGCATCCTACCAAGTAATTTTATAATTTCAGGATTTAATCCATGTATACCAAGTTTTAAAACTGCCTCTTCGCCTTTTTGTTTTATAACTTGATCAACTTCCTTAGTTGACTTCTCCACAAGTTCTTCTATACGAGTTGGATGTATTCTTCCATCAAGTACTAACTTTTCAAGTGATAATCTTGCTATCTCTCTTCTTACAGGATCAAAGCAAGATAAAACGACAGTATCTGGTGTATCATCTATGACAACTTCTACACCTGTCAATTGCTCGATTGCTCTTATATTTCTTCCTTCACGACCAATGATTCTACCTTTCATTTCATCATTTGGGAGTGATACAGTAGATACAGTGGCGTAAGAAACATTTTCCATTGCACACTTTTGTATAGTCTCAAGTACTAAATTGATAGCATTTTTCCCTGCTTCATCTTTTGCAATTTGCTCTTGTTCTTTTATAAAGAGTGCAGTATCTCTCTTTATATCATCTTTGACTGCATTAAATAACTCCGTCTTAGCCTGATCTCTTGTGTAACTTGATATTCTCTCAAGTTCCTTGATTCTTTGTTCATTTAATTGATTGACTAAGTTTTGCTTTTCAGTAATTTCTTTCTCTTTTTGCTCTATAGCTTTCTCTTTTTGTTCAAGTTGCTCTAACTTCTTCTCTGAGAGTTCATCACGCTTTAAAGCTCTATTCTCTATCTCAGCAACTTCTTTTCTTCTCTCTCTTAATTCATTCTCAAGCTCTGTTTTTTGTTTTAATATTTCTTCCTTTGCTTCAAGTAATGCGTTTACTTTTGTACTTTCGGCTTTCTTAATAGCTTCGTCTAATAAAGTTCTTGCCTTATTCTCGGCAGAACCAATCTTTTCAAGTGCAGTTTTTTTCTCTATAGATTTACCAGCATTAAATGCTAAAAATGCTGCTATGACAACAACTATTAAGGAGCCAACGATTATAGGTACTATCATAATCCTTTTCTCCTTTATATGTAATCAACAGGCCATAGCCTGACACTTATATTATAGAATAAAGTACCCTAAAATGCAAGTTTTTAGGGGAAATACGCCATTTTTTAATAATAAATTAATACAAATATGTATATCTTTTTATCTTGTCGCTACATTTGACATTGTGGCAATGTCATATATTTGACTATCATCCACACGCCTATCCATAAAGTACTTTCTTCTCTCCTTGCCCCTGCCAAGTATAACCCTCATGTAACCTTCAATCGTAGTATTTGATGCAATAATATCTGATAACATCATTCTTCTACCCTCATACTCGTCACTAAAGTTATCTTCATACTCTATATCAAAAGATATAGATGGCACTTCATCATCGTATGAGATGTTGGTAGCTGTACCATCATAGAGGAGAGTATCTTTATTTTGACTCTTATCATAAAAATGTATGTATGAATTCTTTTGTTCAAAATAATCATCATGTACGGCAGCACAAACACCATCCATCCTAATTGCATACTTATCTATCAAATCAGTCTTTATAGCATAATCCATTCTTGCCTGTACATAGGCAGGTATATCATAATCAAGTGCAGCTTTGCTTAACTTATAGTCCGCAAGACTCGGAGTATTTTTTTTGTAGATTCCATTACTTACATCATCAAAAATGTAATCACTATATTTATACTTTTTAATTTCAGTTTTTACATAATATAAACAATTTAAAGCATCGTACTCACACAATATATCGCCCTTGCTATATGGCTTAAAGCAAGAAATAAGTGGCAATATAAAAGATGCTATCAATAATACTATAATGTTATTTCTAATTACTTTCTTCATAATCCCATATCCTTATCCCATTTTTAATTTTCACTATCACCCATATCTATATCACTTATTAATTTCTTTTTTACCTCTTCCCAAGTATTACCTCTGATTGCCTCTCTTATAGTCTCCATAAGATGATTATAATAATATAGATTATGCATCACACATAGTCTCATGCCGAGCATTTCTTTCGCCTTAAGTAAATGTCTTATATAGGCCCTACTGTAATTTTGACATGCCTCACATCCACAATTTTCTTCTATAGGTCTCTCATCCAATTCATAACACTGATTAAATAAATTAATCTTGCCATATTTTGTATATACATGACCGTGTCTACCATTCCTACTTGGGTATACACAGTCAAAGAAATCAACTCCCCTATCAACTGACTCAATGATATTTTTTGGAGTGCCAACACCCATAAGATAAGTTGGCCTATCATTTGGTAAATGTGGTACAACTACATCAATTATGTGATACATCTGCTCATGTGACTCTCCCACAGCAAGCCCACCAATCGCATAACCTTTCAAATTAAGTTTTGAAATCTCTTTTGCGTGTTCTATCCTTATATCATCAATTATGCCACCTTGATTTATGCCCCACAACATTTGTTCTTTATTGATGGTGTCATCAGAATTATTAAGCCTATTCATTTCATCTACACATCTATAAAGCCAACGCGTAGTTCGTTCAACTGATGGTTTTATATATTCTATATCAGACAGTGCTGGCGGACATTCATCAAATGCCATAGCAATAGTTGATGCAAGATTGGATTGAATCTGCATACTCTCTTCAGGTCCCATAAATATATTTCTACCATCTATATGTGATTTAAAATATACACCCTCTTCTTTTATCTTTCTACCAGTAGACACAAGCGAGAACACTTGAAAACCACCACTATCAGTTAGTATTGGTCTATCCCAATTAGCAAACTTTTTTAAACCACCAAGTTTCTTGATCAGTTTATCACCAGTTCTAACATGTAAGTGATAGGTATTACATAGTAACACTTGAGTAGAAAGTGAATATAAATCCTTAGTTGATACTGCACCCTTTATAGCAGCTGCAGTCCCCACATTCATAAAACATGGGGTCTCTATAATACCATCTACTGTATCAAAAGTTGCTGATTTTGCCCTATTTACTTTGTTAATTATCTTATACATTATCTAAAATAAGAGCGGACTTTATGTCCGCTCAATTAATCATTATATTTACTTTTTTGCGGGTTTTTCTTCTATTTTCTTTCCAGCATTCTTAAAGTCAAACCACAATGGACCAGTGATACAAATTGATGAGTAACCACCACATATTATACCTATAATGAGTGGAAGTGCAAATGCCTTGATACTACTTACTCCGAGTATGTACAATACCACAACCATTATGAGAGTAGTAAGTGATGTATTGATTGATCTTGTAAATGTCTGAGTTACAGATATATTTACTATCTCATCTACATTTGTTCCTCTAAGTCTACCAAGGTTTTCTCTAATACGGTCAAAGATAACTATAGTAGCGTTTATTGAGTAACCAACTATAGTAAGCATACAAGCAATAAATGTAGAATCTACAGTCCATCTAAATACTGCGTAGAATCCAATAGTCACAAGACAGTCATGTACAAGTGCTAATACTGCAGAACCTGCAAATCTAATATCTTTAAATCTAAACCATATATATATAAGCATAAGTATAGTAGATATTACAACCGCGATTATAGCATCCATTCTCATTTCATTAGAAACTACTGCTGATATATTTGTATCTTGAATTGAAGCATCATCTATACTAAATCTTGTCTTCAAAGTATCCTTTATTGTCTTCATCTCAGAGTCTTTAATAGTACGAGTCTTGATGATGACGTCTTTTGAACCTACAACCTTTTGTTGTTGAACATCTGCAGTATTCAATGCGCTTTCAAATATAGGTATTACTTCTTTATCAATTTGATTGAGAGTTAACTCATCATTAAATGTTATAGTTGTAGAAGAACCACTTGTGAAATCAAGTCCATAATTGAATCCACCTACACCTCTGCCGGCATTCATAGCGATAAACGCTATACCTATAACTATCATTACAACTGATACAGCATATGATATTTTTCTAAATCCAACAAAGTTGATTATCTTCTTATCTGTCTTCTTACCATATAGGATATCATTATCAAGGCCTAAATCAAAGAATGCATTCATTATAAATCTTGTAATGAAAAGTGCTGTAATCATAGAAAGTACGATACCAAGAGCAAGTGTAGCAGCAAATCCCTTTATACTACCAGTTCCCTTTAAATTAAGAACAGCTGCTGCTATAAGTGTAGTGATGTTACCATCCATGATAGCTGATAATGCTTTGTTATATCCTTCTTTAACTGCAGTACGAGTATTCTTGCCAGCACCTATTTCTTCTTTTATACGAGTAAAGATGATGACATTCGCATCGACCGCCATACCTATAGAAAGTATGATACCTGCTATACCTGGAAGAGTTAATGTAATACCAAATTCTTTAATCAAGAAAATCATAAGTCCTACATACATAGTAAGTGCAAATGATGCAGCAAGACCTGGTAAACGATATATTGCTATCATGAATAAACAGATAATAGCAAATCCGATAAGTCCTGCCTTAACTGAAGTATTTATAGCATCTTGACCAAGTTTAGCACCAACTAAGTTCGATCTAATAACTTCTAATTCAAGTTTTAATGCACCTATACGAATAGTAGAAGCAAGTCTATCTGCGCTCTCTAAACTATCCATACCTGTGATTTGTGCTCTTCCTTCAGAAATAACTGATTGCACATATGGTGCAGAAACAATCTCACCATTATATATGATATAAATTGGTTGTCCTAAATTTCTCTCTGTAGCAGCAGCAAACTTTTGCTTTCCTTCTTCTGAAAAACCGAGGTCAACTACATAACCTGTCTGACCATAGTTATCAGATGTCATGCCACCTCTTGCAGAAGTGATATCATTTCCTGATATAACTATCTGACTCTCATCAAATATTGGAGGTTTAGAATAGTCATAATTTGGCTGTTCTGTTTCAGATGCAGTGGCTACTGTAGTTCCTGTATTATCTTGTATTATAGTAGCACCCTCTTGTGGAGTACCACCAATCTGTATAGAGCCATCAGGGTTTTGAATAACATTTGCTCCCTCTATATGTACATTATCACCAAGTATATTACTTGCTGCGTTATTTGTATTTGTAACTTCACTAGCATTTGCAGTGTCATTAGCAACTACATTGCTTTGTAATGGGTCAGCAGAAACTATTGGATTTCCAACTACTGAAGGTCCATCAGTATTTGTAAATCCATTAACAGTTTCTGCTACATTTGTTTCAGGTGTAGCAGCATAAGTTTCAGGAACAACATTTACTCCCGGTCCAGAAGTTGCATCTTCAGGATTTGCTTCACTACCTGTAGTATCTGTAGCCTCACTATCAGTTGCAAGTAATGGCCAAGTAAGATTACCTTCTACAAAGTAAAGAGTACCTGGTTTACCAAGTTCCTCCAATATTCCTTCCTTATCACTTTCACCAGGTATATCTATGTTAATTTTATTATTTCCCTCTTGATATACCTCAGCTTCATTTGAATAATCTTGAGCCTTAAGTTGCAATCTGTAAACTGAGTCGCTCATCTCTTCAGCTGTAGGATTAGCCTTTACAGCCTGATATGTTATTGAAACCCCACCAGCAAGATCAAGTCCTAATTTTATATCTGGTGCAACTAATCTCCCATTATAAACCATTAATCCTATCAATCCTAGGATAAAGATTAGTTTTACAATACCTCTGCCAATTCTTTTCATTTAATTTGTTACCCCCTCAAAAAAAAGCTCCACGAGTGGAGCTTATTAAGTTTTAATTTATTTAATGGCCTCAAATGCTTCAATGTATTTTCTGCATTTGTCGTATTTGTCTTCGTGATAAGTCTCTATAACCATCAATTTTCCATCTATCACTCTAAAGTAATAATTGTACTTTTCTATTCCATATGGATAAGGAACATCAAGTGATACATGTTTATAAATCTGACCAGCAATCTCAATCTCATCAACCGGTTGTCCTGGTGCAAAATTAGCTGCAACCACATTCAGGTCTCTTGATAATCTTGTATAGTATACTGCCAATCTACTAAAGTCTGTAAAATATATTCCAAAGTCAAACTTTATACCATCGGCATTGAAATCATATATTTCATTTGCATTAAAGTATTGGTCATCAAACTCTATAGTGTAGTTAGACCAAGTATTAGTGTACTTATTTCCTGTCCTTGTAGCAGTGACAGCTGTAAATCTATTGATAGCGTCATCACTTTGTCTTATACCTGTATCATCACTACTCTTTTGTACTACCTGCTCTTGCACACCGATTTCAGAATAAATGCTCTTTTTTGAAAACAAAGGTGCATCCTCTTTCTTAATAGGTGTAGCCGCAAATGTTGGCATAATATTTAAAACCAATGAACATAATAATGCATATGCTAAAATTCTTTTCTTCATATAGCTCCTTTCAATAACTAAGTGGAAATGTGTCCCACTCTTAGACTTCTAAAATTCGCCCCTTTTAATTACATAAAAGTTTTAGATGTCCTATCAATACAAACATTATAAGTTTATATTGTGAAAGAATTGTGTTTAATTTCTATTAATTTACTGTCAAATATATAATCTATGTCTATGGTGCCTCTTCGTATATAACTGATGCTTCACCATATGTATATGGAGTAAATTCACCTGTCTCAATATCAGAGTTCTTACCAAAGTTTAAGAATAAGTATTCACAATCAAGTCTTGAACTCTCTGGTGGTAAGCCATAAGTCCACTGCTTAACGCCCTCTTTCTTATATGCCCAACATGGCTCATTACTTGCAGGAACTGCTTTGCCTTCTTCATCTACAAGATTACCTGGTGTCTTATTATAAAACTTACCTTCATATGGATAGCAACCTATAAAGTTACTTTCCATACCTACATATATATAATCACCATTCGAAGTTTTGAATGATTTATTTTGTGATGTAACTGGTTTACCGGCAGAGTTAACTACCATGAATTTATAAAACTCTCTTCCCTCGATAGTTATATATTTATTCTTATAGTTTAATATTCTACCACCATAACGCTCTTTGTGAGGGTTTCTTCTTACTATACCATATGATCCGTCATCTTTATCAGGTCTAAGTACTACACCATTTTGAATAAATACTCCTGATCTCTCAACTACAGTAGTTATATCACCTAAAGTTGGATGTGTCTCACAATTTGAATATCCACCTACACCATTTTGAATAAAGTATATATCTACATCACTAAGTTCTATCTTAACCTGTGCGTTTTGCTTAACCTGTGCTCCAGTCTTTGACTCTCCAGCATACTCACCCATGAAGAACATCCATTGTTCTCCTTCATTAGTTTTAAGCAAGCCTTTCTTCTTATCGAGTATACCTGATGGATTACCAACTCCATCTGGATCTGGATCTGCATTTCCACCATACTCAAGTGGGTCAAATAATATATTTGCACGTGTCAAATCATCTGTCGCATATGCCTTTATGAATGCACCATTCTTTACTTTTACAAATGCATCCTGCTGCATAACACCATCATCGTCAAACGCATATATATAATTTCCAATTTTTCTTATAGTCTTCTTTAATACTCTACCATTCTTTCCAGCGTAGAACCAACAATCTTCATCGTCACTATGTTTCTTTTTATTTACATCAAGTACTAAATCCTCTCCGTGTTTTGCTTTGCTACCTGGTACAGCTTGGAACCAACCTTTTTGAAGATTTCCATCGTACTCTTCACTGAAATATTTTGCATTTGAATGAGTTCCTCTTCCTGGTTCAGTTATATACCAACTGTTCTTTCTTACACCATTGTGGTCAAACATATATCTTTGACCATCTATAATTCTGCTTATACATCTTCCTTCATTTGCATAACTTGCCTTAGCATGAACTTTCTTACATGTCTTCTCATCAAAGTATAAAACTATCTCTTCGTTGTCATCATACTCTTCACTTCTTACAGATCCCTCATAATAGTGCCAACCAGAAAGTGCAGCACCATTTTCCTCTGGATCAAAGTAGTATACACAATCTACATATGCAGGGTCAGTATCTGGTTCTATCTTTACACCGTTTTGATCATAATATCCTTCAAGTTTTTCTCCATCAACATTAAATCCGTACTTTTGTCCATCAATAGTCTTTACTACAAGTCCTAAACCTCCATCCATTGCTCTATATGCACGTCCTGTAGGTCCGAAATAATAATCTACATAAGTAAATGTATTATCTGACTCATCAAACTGCTCATCTGAGTACCAACGGTTCTTATACATTGCACCGTTGTCATCAAAAAAATATATCTCATCATTGTAATTTACTAATTGGTTCTTAACCATCTTTCCATCTTCACCAAAGAAGAAACGATCACCCTCTATAGTAAACATATAATTAGTAGCCATTACTCCAGTATCAATATAGAAATAAAAATCTGTTCCATCAAAAAACAATCCTCTACCTATGGTACTAAAATCTACATCTCCAAGCAAACTACCTGGAGCAAGCTTCTTGTCCTCCTTATACACATAGTACTCCTCAACCACTGGGCCAGTTGCTCCATCGCTTTCACTCTCGCCAGGCAACAATCCAGTATGGAAATCAGTAGTTGGATCTGCAAAACTTGCAAATGCTGTAGTCATAACCATTGCTATGATAGTGACTACCGATACAATTCTTTTTAATTTCATATTTTTACCTCATAATTAAAGAGAATACGCCTATTGGCATACTTTTAACATTATATACTAACTATAAGATTATTTCAACTATTTTTTTAGGCTAAAATGTGAACTTTTTATAGACATTTTCCCATAAATCGTGGTTTTTGGCATTTCCCACTATCTATATTCAGATACTGTAATCTCCACTGATTTATAGCCCTTAAACTCATTAATTTTAGGATTATATACTATATCTAAGTCAGAATCTTTACTAAGTCTTTCCTTTAGTTCATCAGAATTAGTGAAAATGACACCCTTTAACCTTACTCCGTCCTTAGATAAGTTAAGTTGAATTACATTGTTGTCCTTCCCATAGATGTTTTTTATACTCGTAGTCACCTTTCTTGTCACAAATACAGGTTTAGTAAAGCTTTGTCCAAATGGCGAAAGTTCTTCTATCTCTTCAACCAAACTCTCAGTAAATTGATACATAGGATATTCTAAATCAATATGTAACTTTGGCACAAAATCATTTTCGCTAAGTTCGCACTCTTCATTTAAAAGTTTTCTAAGTTTTTCTATATTTTCCTTAAGTATAGAGAAGCCTGCTGCAAGTTTATGCCCACCAAACTTTAGAAACATTTCCTTATGTATATTTAAAGAATTAAACATATCGTATGCTTCTATGGACCTGCAACTTGCCTTTGCTT
>OMRR01000065.1 GCA_900313535.1 uncultured Eubacteriales bacterium | reverse complement strand
TAAGAAACACATTGTCAAATGGACCGCTGAGGGCGTAGTCAAAAGAAAGAAATTTCCTAGTATTCTACGACGTGAGTGCATACGTAAATTGCAAGGGATTTGTTAGAATCCTGCCGAGAGCATAGATTTATGAACCAAGGTGGCACCGCGGATAAGATAATTATTCGTCCTTGACAGAAATATTCTGTTGAGGACTTTTTTATTTGTTAAAGGGCTTGCATAGCTCGCCCGTACATGAAAGGAGAAGGTATGAATGTTTTACCGACATTTACAGAGGTATCTAAAATAGCAGCAAGTAATAATTATGATGTGATACCAATAAGTGTAGAAATTTTATCTGATTTTATCACACCGATTGAGGCGGTAAGAAAACTTAAAAATGTTTCAAAACATTGTTATATGCTTGAGTCAGCTAAGTCAAGTGAAACTTGGGGTAGGTGGACATTTCTTGGTTATGATCCAAAGATGGAAATAACTTGTATAGGCGGAAAGATGAATTGGGTAATAGAAACTGAAACCATAAAATGTGATGTAGGAAATCCAGCTGACTATATAAGAAAAACTTTAGCGAAGTATAGAAGTCCAAAGTTTGATTATTTACCATCATTTACTGGTGGGCTTGTTGGATATTTTTCATACGATTATCTTTACTATAGTGAGCCAAGTGCGAAAGTAGAAGTTGAGGATAATGAAAATTTTAAAGACTTAGATTTTATGTTATTTGACAAGGTTATCGCATTTGATAATATGAAGAAAAAAATTATTTTTATAGCAAACATGTCTGTGAACGACCCTGAGACAAATTATAATAAGGCTGTCTGGGAAATAAAAGAGATGATAAATTTACTTAAGAATGGCGACAAAAAAGTTGAGCAAAGAGGAAAATTACTTAGTGAAGTCACTGAACTCTTTAACAAAGAAAAATATTGCGAGATGGTAGAAAAGGCAAAAAAATATATTTATGAGGGTGACATTTTCCAAATAGTTTTATCAAATCGACTAAGTGCAAAATTTGAAGGAAGTCTACTTGATACATATAGAGTTTTAAGAACTATAAATCCATCACCATACATGTTTTATTTTTCGGGAACTGATGTAGAAGTTGCAGGTGCATCTCCAGAAACTTTAGTGAAATTAGAAAATGGAATTCTTCACACATTTCCCCTTGCTGGGACACGGAAGAGAGGAAAAAATGCGGAAGAAGATAAGGCACTAGAATTTGAGTTATTATCAGATGAAAAAGAACTTGCGGAACATAATATGCTTGTGGATCTTGGTAGAAATGATTTAGGAAAGATAAGTAAGTTTGGCACAGTAAAGGTTGAAAAACTTCATTCAGTAGAATATTTTTCTCATGTGATGCATATAGGTTCAACAGTTCGTGGAGAGATAGCAGAAGGGAAAGATGCACTTGATGCAGTTGAGGCAGTACTTCCAGCGGGGACACTTTCCGGAGCACCAAAGATAAGAGCATGCCAATTAATTGGCGAACTTGAAAATAATAAGCGAGGAATTTATGGTGGTGCTATTGGTTACATTGATTTTTCCGGAAATGTTGATATGTGCATAGCTATAAGAATTGTTTATAAGAAAAATGATAAAGTATTTATAAGAAGTGGTGCTGGCATCGTGGCTGATTCTATTCCTGAAAAAGAATATGAAGAGTGCATTAATAAAGCAAAGGCGACACTTGAAGCATTAAAAATTGCTGGAGGTGAGGAACTATGATTTTGATAATTGATAATTACGATAGCTTCACATATAATTTGTACCAATTGATTGGTGAGATTAATAGTGATATTAAGACAATACGAAATGATGAATTAAGCATTGATGAAATAATGAACCTTAAACCGAGTCACATAATCATATCACCAGGACCAGGCAGACCTGAAAATGCGGGGAATATAATCGATGTAGTAAAAATATTAGGTAAAGATATTCCGATACTTGGTGTATGTCTTGGGCACCAAGCAATTTGTGCCGCATTTGGAGCAACAGTAACATATGCAAAGAAGATGATGCATGGAAAAGAATCAAAGGTGCGACTAGATCTTACTAGTAAAACATTCAAAAATTTACCTGAGACAATACCTGTAGCGAGATACCATTCTCTCGCAGTAGACATAAACACCTTGCCAAGTGATCTAAAAGTAACTGCGATGACAATGGATAATGAAGTAATGGCAATAGAACATAAAGATTATAAAATATATGGCGTGCAGTTTCATCCGGAATCAATTATGACACCAAATGGAAAACAAATATTAGAAAATTTTATACAGGAGGAAAAGTAATATGATTAAAGAAGCAATAGTGAAAATAGTTAGTAAAGGTGACCTCACCTATGATGAGGCATACCAAGTAATGAATGAAATCATGAGTGGTGAAACTACTGCTACTCAAAATGCTGCATTTCTATCTGCGCTGTCAACAAAAAGTGCGAGAGCAGAAACTACTGATGAGATAGCAGGCTGTGCTGCTGCTATGAGGGAACATGCGACACAGGTTAAGACTGGAATGGATGTATTTGAAATAGTAGGGACAGGTGGGGACAATGCAAATAGTTTCAACATTTCTACTACATCAGCGCTTATCGCTGCTGCAGGTGGTATGAAGGTTGCAAAGCATGGCAATCGTGCAGCATCATCAAAATGCGGAACTGCTGATTGTCTTGAAGCACTTGGTGTGAATATTAATCAGGAGCCAGAGAAGTGTATAGAACTTTTGAAAGAAGTTGGTATGTGCTTCTTCTTTGCACAAAAGTATCACAGTTCTATGAAGTATGTAGGACCTATAAGAAAGGAACTTGGATTTAGAACAGTGTTTAATATTTTAGGACCACTTACAAATCCTGGCAGACCTTCTATGCAACTACTCGGTGTGTATGATGACTATCTTGTAATACCTCTTGCACAAGTACTTATAAGTCTTGGAATAAAAAGAGGAATGGTAGTTTACGGAAAAGATAAACTTGATGAGATTTCTCTAAGTGCTGATACTGAAGTTTGTGAAATAAATGATGGGTGGTACAAATCTTATGTAATAAAACCAGAAGACTATGGATTTGAAAAATGTAGTAAGGATGAATTGAAGGGTGGTGACCCAAATGAAAATGCTGAGATAGTTAGAAAGATTTTTAGCGGAGAAAAAGGTCCTAAGAGAAATGCTACTTTATTAAATGCCGGTGCTTCACTTTATATCGGCGGTAAGGCAAATAATATGAAGGAAGGAATCAAACTTGCAGAGGAAATAATTGATAGTGGAAAGGCGATGGAGACATTAAATAAATTTATTGAGTTGAGTAATAAGTAAGGGCTCGCATAGCTCGCCCATACGATTAGGCTCGCATAGCTCGCCTATACATAAGCACAAGTGAATTCGTAGGCGCGAGCTACGCGAGCGCAGAAGAGGTTATTATGACAATATTGGATGAAATAGCAGAAGCAACGAAACTAAGAGTTGCGACTAACAAGAAAATAAAATCAACTGAAGAAATAAGAAAAGAAGCATTTGCAATGGCAAAAGGAAATTTTGAATTTGAGAAGGCTTTAAAGAAAGATGGCATATCATTTATCTGCGAATGTAAAAAGGCATCGCCATCTAAGGGAATTATTGCAGAAGATTTTCCACATTTACAAATTGCAAAAGATTATGAAGATGCAGGTGCCGACTGCATATCAGTTTTGACAGAGCCAAAATGGTTTCTTGGAAGAGATGAGTATTTAAAAGAAATTGCAAATGAAGTGAGTATTCCTTGCCTTAGAAAGGATTTTACTATTGATGAGTATATGATTTATGAAGCGAAAATTCTTGGAGCGAAGGCAGTGCTACTTATATGCACAATATTGTCAGAAGAAAAAATAAAAGATTATATAAAAATTTGCGATGAACTTGGATTATCTGCACTCGTTGAAGCTCATGATGAAATTGAAGTGAAGATGGCACTAAGTGCTGGTGCACGAATTATCGGTGTCAATAATAGAAACTTAAAAGATTTTTCTGTAGATACAAATAATAGTAAGAAACTTCGTGACCTTGT
>OMRR01000064.1 GCA_900313535.1 uncultured Eubacteriales bacterium | reverse complement strand
CAAACAAAAAGGTTATGGCTTCATCAATGATGAATCTGGAAAAGATGTATTCGTACACTATTCAGGAATAAACATGGAGGGCTATAAGAACCTTGAAGAAGGTCAAGCAGTGGAATTTGAAGTAACTAACGGCGAGAAAGGCCCTCAAGCTACAAACGTTACTGTTTGCTAATCAATCAAGAAAAAGAGCTGCAATGCAGTTCTTTTTTTGTGCGATTATTCATATTTTTGCAAAAATCTTTTCGTCCTTTCCATCTTAGGATTTGATATTAATTCGTATGCATTTCCTTCTTCAACAATCACACCATTATCCATAAAGATAACTCTATCGGCAACATTTTTAGCAAAATTCATTTCATGAGTTACTATAACCATTGTTCTTTTTTCATTTGCCAATTCTTTAATCACTTTTAAAATTTCTTGAGTTAATTCTGGATCTAGTGCTGAAGTTGGTTCATCGAAATAAATAATTTTAGGTTCCATACAGAGAGCTCTTGCTATAGCAACTCTTTGCTGTTGTCCTCCAGATAGTTGACAAGGATAATTATTTGCCTTAGATGATAAACCCATCTTATCAAGATATTTCATTGCCTTCTCTTTCACTTCTTCTTCGCTACGCTTTTGCACAGAAATTGGAGCGTCCATTACATTTTTAAGTACAGTCCAATGTGGAAACAAATTAAAGTTTTGAAATACAAGCCCAAAATTACTTTTTACAGCAGTTAAAGATTTATTTTTTTTCAAAGCATCTAAACTTAATGAATTTTGACCGATATATTTTGCATGACCATTTACAGATGTCACAACATTTTTATCGATATAACTCATAGTGCCATCATCCATAAAGTCAAGAAAAGTGCATATCCTAAGTAAAGTGGTTTTACCACTACCACTCGATCCAATAATTGCTATAACTTCGCCTTCATCAACTTTAAAACTTATGTCATCAAGGACATTGACATTATGAAACTTCTTTTTACAATTTTTAATTTCAAAAATACTCATATTATCTATAATAACTAAATGATTTTTCTATACGCTCCATGATAAACGCAACTAAATAGTTGAATATATAGTAAAATAATCCTGCAACAAATAGTGGCACTATAGTTGTTTTCGCTGCAGCAACTTGCTTTGCTACAGTAAACATCTCAGCATATGCAACAACAAATGCCAAAGATGTGTCTTTAATCAATGTAATAATTTCATTTGTAACTGGTGGTATTACTCTCTTTATCATCTGTGGCAAAATAATCTTAGTAAATGTTTGGCTATTGGTATATCCAAGTACTGATGCTGCTTCATACTGACCTATAGGTATGCTTTGTATACCTGATCTATATATTTCAGCAAAATATGCTGCATAATTAATAGAGAAACCAATAATGATTGACACCACTCTCCATTCCGCTGCTAATTTAAAACCAAAAATATAGTATGGGCCAAAAAACCATACTATCAATTGCAACATAAGTGGTGTGCCTCTTAAAATTGATATGATAAAAGTAATAACACTTCTAATCACTTTGTTTTTTGACATTCTTGCGAATGCAATCAATAATCCAAGAGGCAAAGAAAACAGGAGCGTCGAAAAGAATATAAGTAACGTCGCTCCTGATCCACTTAAAATTTTAAATACAATATCTCTAAAGGTCATAATTATTTTACATAATTATCTAAACATATCATATCAGGTAATGAATAATCTGCATATTTTTTAGCAATATTCATAAATGTTCCATCTTTCCACATTTCTGAAATTGTTTTTTCTACTTCGTCTCTAAGTGCGGTATTGCCTTTCTTAAATCCAACCGCATATTGTTCTTTAGACAATGCTTCATCTAATTGTCTAAATGCTTGGCTATTATTAAGTTTGAACTTTGCCACACCAATATCTACAGCGAGACAATCAATAATTCCAGACTCAAGGTTCATAAATCCAGTATTATAATCTGCACATTGCTCTAATGATTTAAATGAATTTCTAAGTTCAGCATTTTCTTCTTCCTCGAGTGCAGTAATTGCTGATGATCCAGATTGGCCCATTACAACTTTACCAGCCAAATCAGCTTTAGTTTTTATATCAGAATTAGCACTTACAACCAAGACAATTGAATTGTCAACATATGGGAAAGTCCATGTATAATCATTTTCTCTTCCTGTAACTGTGAAACCATTCCATATACAATCAATATTTCCAGAATTGAGTTCAAGATCCTTTGAATCCCAATCTATTGGTTGTGCTACGAATTCATAATTATTTCTTTTACAAAACTCTTTTGCTAAATCTAAGTCAAATCCTTCATAAGTTTTTCCATCATTTGATAAATAGCCATATGGTGGATACTCTGCATCAAATCCTACAATAAATTGCTTTACTTCAGGTACATTTACAGGTACAACTGGAGTTTCTGCCTCACTACTACTACTCTTTGAGCCACATGCAAATAATACTACTCCTAATAAAAATGTTAATGCTAATAATGCTACTGTCTTAAACTTTTTCATAATAATCTCCTATTGGTTTTTAATTACTTTTTTGTACCCACCAGTTCCATAGTTAAGCGCTCTACTTACTCTACTTAATGTGGCAGTACTTAGGCCCACCTTACTTATAATTTCTTTGTAATTCAAGCCATTGCTAAGAAGTTTTGCTGCTTCAAGTCTTTTTGACATATCTAAAATCTCTTTGATAGTACATACATCTTCAAAAAACTTATAACAGTCTTCCTTAGTTTTTAATTTTAAAATTGTTTCCATTAACTTATCAGTTAATTCATTATGAAAACTTCCCAAAACTAAACTCCTTAATTTTACTGTTTATTAGTTTATCACTTTAATGTGATAAAGTCAAGTATTTTTTTATGATAAAGTTTTAACAATATGCTTAAATATATAATCAGCAACATTTAAATTTAAAGTCTTGTTAAAGCCAATAAAGAATGCATTTGAATTAACTTCACAAAGTACGGGCTCTTCATTTTCCCCAAAAAGTATATCAACCCCGGCAAAATCAAGTTTTAATTCACTAACTACCGTTAATGCCATTTCAGCCTGCTTGTCATTTAAATTATATTTTTCACTAACTCCCCCAATTTCTAAGTTAGCTCTAAAATCACCATTCTTATTAATTCTTTTCATTCCTCCAACTATCTCATTACCTACAACATATACCCGTATGTCTTTTCCAAAACTTGATTTTACTAATTCTTGCATTTCAAAAGGCCATGTATCTGATTTCTTTATTCGATCTATTAATTCATTTTTATCATTTATAAGATAAACCTGTTTTCCAAATGAGCCATAGCACTCTTTATATACAAATGGGAAACTTAAATTATTTAATATATAATCTATGTATTCTTTATCCTTATAAATGTCATGATAATACATAAGTGGTGAAAATATTGTTTTTGGCATTTTAATGTTCTTGTTTCTAAGTTTCAAATAAGTTAATGACTTATCATCACAATTCTTTATACTATCTGATCGATTAAACACTCTGATATTTTCACTTTCTAAATATGATGCAAGTTTCACATCCTTATCCCAAAACAACACAAAGTCTGGCTTTTTATAATTAGAATCAGATAAAATATTCAAAATTTCAATATTATTGTAGCAAGTTAAATCAATATCAAATCTCTTTGATGATTCTATCAATATATCTTTCAATACTAAAAGATTACTTGATACATAGTATTTATTTGTTATAAGCCATCCTTTCATTAAAACAAACCAACAATCTTTCCATTTTTATCTAAGTCAATTTTTTCAGCAGCAGGCACTTTTGGAAGTCCAGGCATAGTCATTATGCTACCAGTAAGTGCAACAATGAAACCTGCTCCGGCTGAAATTTTAAGATTTCTAACTGTAATTTTAAAGTTCTTTGGTGCACCGAGCAATTTCTGATTATCAGAAAATGAGTATTGAGTCTTAGCAATACAGATAGGTAATTTATTAAATCCTAATTTATTAAGTACTTCCAATTGACTTTTAGCGTTATCAGTCAACTCTACACCATCTGCATGGTAAATTTTTTTTGCAATGTCATTAAGTTTTGTTTCAATATCATCTTCTAAATTATATGAAAACTTGAATTCATTTTTGTTATATTTTTCACTTTGATTAATTATTTCTTTAGCAAGTTCTATACCACCTTCATTGCCTTTAGCCCACACTTCAGATAATATTGCATTTACACCAAGTTTTTTACACTCACTTATTACTTTATCAAGTTCTGCCTTTGTATCATTAGGGAAAGCATTAATAGCTACTACACATGGTAATTTATATACATCAATTATATTACTTACGTGTTGTAATAAATTTGGCAGACCAGCATTTAACGCCTCTAAGTTTTCAATATTTAAATCAAATTTCTTATTATCAATTTTATATTTAGAAATATCTACACCTTCATTTTCAAGATAAGCATATCCATGATGTTTTAATGCACGAACAGTGGCAACTATAACTACGCAAGATGGTTT
>OMRR01000090.1 GCA_900313535.1 uncultured Eubacteriales bacterium | reverse complement strand
GCAAAAGAAACTGGAATAAAGATAATGGAGTTGGTTGAAAAAAATATTAGACCAAGAGATATCATGACTGAAGAAGCATTTAAAAATGCACTTACTATAGATATGGCTCTCGGTTGCTCAACTAACACTATGCTTCATTTGCCTGCTATAGCACATGAACTTAATATTGATATTGATTTACACTATGTAAATGATATAAGTGAAAAGACACCTAATCTTTGTCACCTTGCACCTGCTGGAAATACTTTTATGGAAGACCTGGAACTTGCCGGCGGTGTGTATGCAGTTATGAAGGAACTTGAAAAGAAAAACTTATTAAATGAAACTCTTATGACCGTCACAGGAAAAACTATAAAAGAGAATCTTGCAAATGTCAAGAATTATGACAACGAGACGATAAGAGATATAGACAATCCATATACTAAGACTGGAGGCCTTGCAGTTCTCTTTGGAAATCTCGCACCAAATGGTTGTGTAGTAAAGCGTTCAGCAGTTGATGAAAAGATGCTTACTCATAAAGGCCCTGCAAGAGTATTTGATAGTGAAGAGGATGCTATTAAAGCAATATATGATAAAAAGATTAATTCAGGTGATGTTATAGTTATAAGATATGAGGGACCAAAGGGCGGACCTGGTATGAGAGAGATGCTCTATCCTACATCTGCAATTGCAGGAATGGGACTTGATAAAGAAGTTGCACTCATCACTGATGGAAGGTTTTCTGGTGCTACACGTGGCGCTTCTATCGGACATGTAAGCCCTGAGGCAGCAAGTGGTGGTAATATTGCCTATGTAAATGAAGGCGACATCATATCTATTGATATACCAAATTACAAAATTGAATTAGAAGTAAGTGATGATGAATTAAATAAAAGAAAGGCAAATACAATATTGAAAGAACCAAAAGTTAAAACTGGTTATCTTGCAAGATATGCCAAATTTGTATCATCAGCGGATAAGGGGGCAATTTTATGTTAACGCTTGATAAAATTTATCATGCAGCATTTATGCTTAAGGGTGTGGCGAGGACTACAGATTTACTTAGTAGCAGTAGCTTAAAACCTTCAACACACATGTATTTAAAAACTGAAAATCTACAAGTAACAGGAAGTTTCAAAGTGAGAGGCGCTTATTATAAAATAAGTCAGCTCACTGAAGAGCAAAAGAAAGCTGGAGTTATTGCCTGTAGTGCAGGAAATCATGCTCAAGGTGTTGCACTTTCTGCAACTAAGAATGGTATAAAGTCAGTAGTATGTATGCCTGATGGAGCACCAATTAGTAAGGTTGAAGCTACAAAAGGTTACGGCGCAGAAGTTGTACTTGTACCTGGCGTATATGATGATGCATATAACAAAGCATTGGAACTTCAGAAAGAGAAGGGATATACCTTTGTGCATCCTTTTGATGATGAAGATGTAATAGCAGGACAAGGAACTATTGGACTTGAAATTTTAAATCAACTTGAAAATATTGATGCAGTAGTAGTACCCATCGGTGGTGGCGGACTTATTTCTGGTGTTGCATTTGCTATCAAAAGTCTAAAACCACAAATTAAAGTATATGGTGTTCAAGCTGCTAATGCTCCATCTATGTATGAGAGTATAAAGCAAAAATCACAGATTACTCTTGATACTGTTTCTACTTTTGCGGATGGTATAGCAGTTAAGCATCCTGGCGATAATACATTTGAATTAGTAAGTAAATATGTTGATGAAGTAGTCACAGTATCTGAAGATGAGATAGCAATGGCGATACTTACACTTATGGAAAGACAAAAACTTGTAGCAGAAGGTGCCGGTGCTGTAGCTGTAGCAGCAGTATTGGCAGACAAGGTTCCAGTTGATGGTAAGAATGTTGTGTGCGTTGTATCAGGTGGAAATATTGATGTAAATATTTTATCAAGAGTACTTACTCGTGGTCTCAAATCAAGTGGTAGAAATGTAAATATGCAAATAGCACTTGAAGATAAACCAGGACAACTTGTACTTGTAAGTACCATTATATCTCAATGTGGTGGCAACATTATAAATGTACGTTATGAAAGATCAGACTTAAATATGCCTATATCAAGTTGCTATCTTACTATAGGTATGGAGACTAAAAATTTTGATCATATAAAACTTATAAAAGAAAAATTAACTGAGGCCGGACTTAAAATTGTAAATGTGATGTAAAGTTAATTTTTAGAATTCTTAACTATATAACATTGCTAATATAAAGTGAATATTGGAAAGGGGATGCATGATAGTTCTATGTCATGTAAATAATAAAATGAAAAGCATTAGAGATTTATTGAAAAAATGTTTTTTAATTATCATTTGTATTTTAATGATTATTTTACAAGTATTGACAGTGTATGCTGGTGCTGCTAGCGGTGGCGGTGGCGGTGGACCAAGTATTAGTAGTGGCGCAAGCGGTGGTGGAGGTGGAGGACCAAGTATTAGCAGTGGCGCAAGTGGAGGAGGTGGCGATGGACCAAGTATTAGTAGTGGCGCAAGTGGTGGAGGAGGAGGTAGTGATTATAGTTTACCAGTTGGCAGAAGTGCTAGCGGTGGCGGAGGTGGTAATAGTTCAAATGACCCAACATTTTATGACCCAAATGCTTGGGAAAGTATTAATGATTATTATGACTATTTAGAAAATATTGGTGTATCAATACCAAATGATATAAATACAGTTGGTGGAGTAGCACTTGAATCAAGAGTTAACTCAGGACCAGGGCTTAGCATTAGAAATTCTGCAAGTGAAAACAAGAACAATTCAGTTGATTTGACAAGCCTTGCAGGGTATTTACCAGTAACCGCAGCTAGTGTATATCAAAATGATGACTATAATATTGCTGGAGTAATGGTAACTAATGGCGTGGATACAAAGTTTGTAATTACTTCAAAGGACGGGAATGCTACATCAGAATTGCTTACAGACTGGGCTATATTAACCACATCTGCTGGGGATCAAGCATGGTATCGCTTTGATGATAAAGGCAATATGACAACTGGCTTTATGCAAGGAAATGATGGACATATTTATTATTTTGTAGAAAGCGGTTACAATAAGGGCATGCTTGCTACAGGAGCAGTAAATATTAATGGAAAAACATATAATTTCTCACATGGTAAGGATGGCTTGCCATATGGTGCGTTAATTACACCATAAATACAAATAATTGACAAAAAACTTTATTTTTGATATTATTATAAGGCTCTCGCTAGGCGAGGGTCTTTTTTTCGCATATAGGGCGATTGTGTTTTATTTGTGTGACAAATTGTCGGGGCGAGTTATTTGCTCTAAAAATTTTTGAGAAAGGAGGATAAAGGATGCCTACATTTAACCAATTAGTGCGTAAGGGCAGAAAAAAATCTACTTACAAGTCAACTGCTCCAGCATTAAACAGAGGTTTTAATTCACTTACAAAACGTGCAACTGACACAAGTTCACCTCAAAAGCGTGGTGTATGTACTGCAGTTAAAACTGCTACTCCAAAGAAGCCAAATTCTGCACTTAGAAAAATTGCCAGAGTTCGTCTTTCAAATGGAATGGAAGTTACTTCTTACATACCAGGTGAAGGTCACAATCTTCAAGAGCACAG
>OMRR01000026.1 GCA_900313535.1 uncultured Eubacteriales bacterium | reverse complement strand
TTTAATCTTCATCTTTTATTTTTCTAAATCTTGCATTGTTTATAAATACTCGTTCAGATAAATTGCCATTTTTAATAGTTAGTTTTAACTCTAATGTTTTCTTACCATCTAAATCTAACTCTACAACCTGTGGATCACCATCGTAAAAGTCATCTATCTCTTCAAGTAATGCCCCATCAATAAATATTGAAAGTGTCGCATCAAGCGGTCTTCTATATGTTTCATTGGTATGATTCTCATTACTTATTTCAAAATACATATAGTTACACTTATTGAGAAGAAACTTAACACTTGATCTGTTGCCTTTCATCTCCATAGGGCTTTCCCAAGTGTCTCCATTAAATACAATTACATCTTTCACTTCTTTTTCAAACTTATTTGATGATGAGATGAAGTTTACCGCATTCTTCCCTGGGATTATTTTCCCATCTTTACTTATAGCAACTTTTTCTTCAGAGCCTTTACTATATATGATGCCACTTTCAGCTACGACATCTGATAATGGCTTATATACTCCTGTCACTTTATCTATAACTTGTCCATCTATTGCTTCATCATTTGGCAGAGTCTCTGAACCCAAGTGCCAAGTGTCATCTATCTTTTGCCTTAATTTCTTATTTATACTTTTTGGTATAAGGACATTGCCATATAACAGTTCTTCTGTTTCATTAGTATTTGGTCCGTATTCAATATCTTCAGCAGTTATTACCTTCTTTGTCCCTGCCATTCTTCGTACTACGATACCATTTTCAAGTAACTGACCTTTATCGTTAGTCATTTTCCCATCGTAATGAGTATAGTTCTTTGCAATAAATCCTAATTCATCAAATCTATATAACTCTTCTATACCATCGCCATTATCATCTATCCAAACCCATATGTTTTTTGCTATAACTCCATCATCGGTATGATAAGCTGTCACATTATCAACTGTTAATAGACGACCAGCAAAAGAAACATTAGAAGCAAAAAACACAATTACTGCTATATGAAAGAATAATTTTATTTTGCATTTTTGAATACTTAAACAATCCATCCAAAACCTCATAAGTTTCGTTATGGGGATTTTATTCAGATTCCACATTGACTTTTAAAGCAATATGGTCGTTTTGTTTTAGACTTTTATCTAAAACTATTTCAAATCTAATAAAAATTTTAGAGAAATATTGAGATTTCATAATCTCTTTTTTTTGTTATGAGCAAATTTAATAAAGGTGTGTATTGTTTCACACTTTCACTTGTCTTGCTTATTCAATTTGTTATCTAAATTATCAATTATTAAGAATTTATTAAATTTTAGTATTGAATTTTTTAAGATTTTAGTGTAAAATTAAGGTCTAAATTGATAGTTTAGATAAAGATTACCACCATAACGAAACTTATGTGGTAATTTTTATTTTTAAGACCTTTCTTGTCATAGTTTTTCTTAAACTTGTAAATGTCTTCATAGTGTATATTCTTGTGGTCTCAATACTACGATGTCCTAAGATATCAGCAAGATTAGAAAGGGCATTCTCTCCATTATTCTGTATATATCTTAATGCAAACTCGTGTCTAAAATTATGCGAATGTACTTTTCTCTCATCTATATTAAGTGCTCTTGCTATTTCCTTTAGCATTTTACTAATTGCTGACCTATCTAGACACTTTCCGTTTCTTGTTCTTATGATAATACCTGTTTTAATATTTACACTTTCACAATATTCATTAAGCACTTCAATTAGGTCATCTGACATAGGCACTGGTCTACTACTTCCTTTATTAAACACTCTTATTTCCTTATGTCGCAATGCTTCAACAGTTACAAATTCAAGTTCTGATACTCTTACACCTGTCTGAAGCATTATTAGAATGGCATAATAATATCTCTTGTCTTTAAGTTTCATAGCATAATTTAATATTTTGTGTATCTCATCATCTGTTAACAATTCTTCATCTTTAAGGTATGTCATCCTTCTGCAGTGTATGGTCTTAACTCTTAAGTCATTTCTTTTGCAAAACTTAAAGAAGCCATTTAAGGCATTGATATGATTGTTTATTGTGCTTGCCTTAAGATTATTCTCACTATAGATGCTAACATACTTTAATACAGATAGTTTTTTCAATTTACTTATTTGTTTTGCATCTTTAATATTCAAATGCTCAACGAAATCTTTAGCCACTTTGCAGTAATTACTAATCGTATTATCGGCATTTTGCTCTTCAATCAAGTAATCTCTAAAAGCATTTACTGTGGCACAGCCATAGTCCTTCTCACTAATTAAAATTTTTTCTTTTGACATAAATTTGTCCTCCTAAAATTTTTTAGAAAACTTGTTAAACTTAATTAAAATTGATAAAATATAATCAATTAGAATAAAATCTAATAATTTTTCTTATAATAATTTTAAAGCATAAAAAAAGAACACTCATTATGAGTGTTCCAATGCATACAAGAGATGAGCACAAATAAAAATAGAGCCAAAGTTCTTTTCAATAATCTTGTGCTCTTTCTCATAAATTTATATCTACGACCTTCGGGCTACTAATGTTCGCCCCTACAATCTACAATTTCGCCAAACAAAAAAGGCGATTTCTCGCCCAAACCATTAACAAACCATAAATTACACTATTATGTTTTTTTATGTGTTTTTTGCATAGCCCTTTCTTCTTCTATCCTACTTTGAGGGTACACAACTTCGTTAATGCATGCACCTATAAACACTAAATTCATACACACAAATAACCAAATAAGTATAAGTAAGGTACCTGTAATTGACTGATAAACTCCGACACCCATACCTGCTCTTGTGAAATATATAGAAAACAAATTTGATACAATTAACCAACTAAAAGTTACAAATACTGCTCCATATATATTTTTTAAATACTTACGCTGAAAATTAGAACAACATAGATATAATGATAAAGATAATACCATTAATGTAACTATAACTGCCAAATACTTATATTCCATTACTTTATTGAAAATCACTGATACTATAGGGATATATTGATTTGAATATTCAATAATAAGTCTTCCAACGACAAAGAATACCATCGTAAATATTATTGTAGAATAAAGGATTAAAATATTAATGATAGTCATAAACTTAATCAATATGTAATTACTTGTATGTTTAATACCATGAACCTTTCTTATACCAATTAAGAATGCAAACAAACAAGTTGAACCAGATATAAGTGATGTTAAAATATTTATATATATTACTGTCGATTCTGATAATTGATTAGCGACATTCCACAAATACGAAACAACATTTGTGATATATGGAACATTTGGGAAAAGCAAATTAAGATTTTCAGTAAACTCTTCTACGTCTACTATAGGTAATAAAGATAAAGTTGATACCATAATCATGAATAGTGGTATACTTGCAATTATCAAAAAAAATGATGTGCTTGCAGCAAATATTGGTAAATCATTTTTCAAATATAGCTTAACAACATCAACAATAAATTTAGCAACTATTTTAAGTGCATTAACTATTTTTTCAATTACTTTATTTATAGACATTATCCGCCAATCTCATTCATATTTCTATTGGACTTACTCCTACTTACATAAGATAACTCATCGTGCTTTTCTGGTTTAGCATAAATTGCCTCTACAATCTTTTTCTCCATTTCATCTTCACTAAGACCCTTTATAACTATTTCTTGACTAGAATGAAGGCATGGTTTTAATTTTCCATCCGCTGTAAGTCTTATTCTATTGCACTCAGCACAAAAATGATTATTCACCGGGCTAATAAATCCAAGATGACCTTTTGCATCTTTAATTTTATATAATTTTGCTACTGAGCCTTTTGCGTTTTCACTTTTTTCTATATTGTCATTACCAAAATATGTAATTATTCTTTCAAGTGCTTTATCATATGGCATAAATGCCTTTTCACCAAAATCACCACTATCATACATAGGCATCAATTCTATAAATCTAACATCAATCGGTTTATCTATTGTAATTTTTGCAAAGTCAACAATCTCATCATCATTGAACCCGCCAATAAGTACTGTATTGATTTTTATTTTTTTGAAGCCTACTTCTAGTGCTTTATCTAAGCCATTTAACGTATCTTGTAAATTGCCAAGTCTCGTAATATATTTAAACTTATCTTCTTTTAATGTATCTAAACTAATATTAATTCTATCAAGCCCAGCATTCTTTAAATCATTTGCATATTTATCAAGTAAGACTGCATTTGTAGTCATGCAAACTTCTTCTATGCCATCTATCTTTTTGATATTAGAAACTATATTAACTATATTTTTCTTTAATAATGGCTCTCCACCTGTCAACCTAATCTTAGTTATACCAAGTTTTGCTGCAACTCGAATTGCAGATATAGTTTCTTCCTCGGTCATCATTTCCTCATGCTTCTTTTTGCACACCCCATCATAAGGCATGCAATACCTACAACGCAAATTACAAAGTTCAGTTAAAGAAACTCTTAGATATTTAATTTCTCTATTATACTTATCTCTCATAAACGTAACCTATAGTATATCATAATTAGCAAATCATAACAAGGTGCAGATGGGTTTTTAATGAATGCCTAAATATAACATCAAAGCTTTTATCGTTAATATACATTAATCTTCTTTATAAATTCTATCGCCTCAGTTTCACTAACTTTTTTCTTATTAATCTCCCAATGCCACTCACCGGTACTCATATCTCCAATAAATGATAGTGTTGTATCTAACTTTAATTTATCATAAATTGTCAAATTCTCTTCCCAATATGAACTATCAAATTTTGCAATTCTACCGTCAGCTAAAAGAAAAAAATATATGCCAAAATGTCCACCAGCAAATGCTTGAGTACTAATCGGTTCATTATCGATAGTTATTTCTTCAGCTTTGCTCTGAATAATTTTATATGATTCAGATATAAAGCCTTGTCGGATTGCATATTTATAAAAATTCTCTAAACTTGAAGTTTTATCAATAATGATACTCCTATCATTTGGATTCACATATTGTCTTAATACAAAAAGTTCATCAATCCCATCACCATCTATATCTTTTTGCTTACATTCTTTAAAAACTATAAGCCCTCCAGTTGGCTCCGATGTCATCCAATCTATTTCATTGTATGGTTCAGTATTTATATTTTTTAATATTTCATCAAATATGGTGTCAGTGTTCATAGCAATATTGCTATCACTCATATCTTTAAACTTATTTAGAATTTTGTCATATTCAGCTTCGGAAATTGCTTGACCATTCTTTGTAATCGTTGGTTTTAAATCTGGATAAGCAGGTGCAAAAGGTCTATTCCAATAATAATAAATGTTCTTGCTCGAAGTATACTTATCAATGATTTCAATGCCTTTATCTCTACCATCCGTATTCATTCCACCATCTAACCATAGGTTACCATCTTCATCAAACTTTGCATCTATATAAAATGCATTTTCTAATCCTAGTTCTGAGTAAAAGTTATTATCTGAATCTATATAGTAACACCAGCTATCTTTATTCTTTATTACATCGTGTAATTTCATCATCAATTGTTGCCTTTTGATTCTTTCTTTTTTTATATCCTCTGCAGGGACATTTGCGATATCAACCTTTTCTGAAATGGCAGTAGAAACTTCCGTTGTAGAGTTTTGTGTAAATTTATTTGTTACTTCTTCCATCTTTTCGCAAGCCACCAATCCTAAAAGGAAGCAAAGTATTATGAATATGAATAATTTACTTGTTAAACTAGTGTTTTTACTATGCATATTCAAGCCTCCTTTAATAATTCATTATACTACAAGTTCGCACTCTTATTATATATAACAATTATGTTATTATATAAAACTTGTTCAATATAAGATAAAGTCAATAATAAATGCAAACTCAGTACCTCATCTATAACTTATTTAAGTGTCCACCAGTAGCTCTTTCTCTTGCAACTATAGCATATAATGTATTGGCAGAAAGCGAATTTAATCCATTTAATTCCCTCATAATATTACAATAAATATTAAATAGCTCTTTTTCATGTTTGCATTTTTTACCATCAATTGTTTCATTTTCATTGGATTTATTAATTATTGATAAATGTTTATCAATATCATTTTGCAGTTAATATATATAATTCTCAACTTCGGTTTTATTTTTATTAGATATTTTTTCTACATCATTCAATAAATAATTAAATAAATCGAAATGTGTTGTTCTAACGCAGCAAAAGTAAAAAAATAATTCTGTTATTCTGATTTCGTATTCATCAGAATCTGGTAAATCTATTCTTGGATTCAATTCTTTATTAAAGTATGAAATATTATCCATTTTATACATAGTATAGAATAAATTTAAAACTCTTCCTATTGCCCTTGGGTTATTCCCTATACTATTTTCTAAAATTTTTAAATACAAATTAATAGTATTATCACTTAAAAAGTAATCTTTTTCGTTGCCTTCAAACATATTGGTGAGATTGTTCTTCAAATATTCTCTTAAATTATAATGCTCAACTGGCAAAACAAAAGGAAGTTTAATTATTTTATCAAAAAACGCTTGACCTTTTTCTTCTCCAAACTTTTTGCATGCACCCTTTACAATGACATCATAATCAATCGCTAATACAAATACACAATTTGGCACATCTAAAAAGTTTTTAAAACATTCTAGTAATTCAACAGCTTTTTCAGGACTAATTCTATCTAAATCATCTATAAAAATAAGAACTCTGTCAACTTCAGGGTAACTTTCCTTAGCTTCTTTAATTTTCTCATCTATAATATTTTTGAATTCTGATTTTAAAGATTCTACTTTTTCAAAAAAGTCCCTATTATATATATCACTTATTGATAACTCCGTTCCAGCATACTTTTTTGTTAATCCTCTTGCAACTGCAGACCCTACATTATAAAGTACATCAAATTTAGTTATTTTATTGGGTCTAATCTTGTTTATTAAAGCTTTTAATATAATAAGTGATATATTACTTTTGTCCTCAAATTGAGCATATGACCAAGCATTAATAGTTGCAATATGTAATACTTTTTTAGAATAATTATTTCGCTTTACAATCTTTTCTAATATTGATTCTTCCTTTTCTTCAGCATTAAAACTAATATCATTACTATAATTTAAAACTTTATTTACTATATTAAAAAAACTTGTCTTTCCTATTCCCCACTCGCCTTGTAACGAAATAGTCATAGGGGTGCGACAATTCCTTATAAAATCAGGAAGTGATAAAATATATTCAGGTGGAAATAATTTTTCATCTTGCCATTTTTCAATTGGTTCTCCACAAATGCCAACATTTTTCATACTAATATTCTTACCTCATAATATAGTTTATATCAATCAAAGTCATTAATTAAATTATCTAAAATAATCAATGATAGCACCTATAAGTTTAAAAAATAACCCTAAATATCCTATGATACATAATGCAGGTCCAATCAAAACCATTAAAATTGTTATAATGCTAAATACATTATTATCTAACTTTATTGTTAATACCAAACAAACAATCCATACAACTAACGAAATTATACAATGCTTTAACTCTGGCATTTGTAAAGCAACACCAAAAAATTCTTTTAAGGCAAAACAAACCAGCCCAGGTGCAAGGAATGCTAAAATTGGGCCTAACAATAGAAGCCCACAATTTATATCACCACTCTCATTTCTATAGTGAGCACTTACCCATGTTGCTTTCCCATCACTTGTTCTTCTCCAATGACCTTTTACTAATGACATAATAATCTCCTTTTATTCTTATTTAAAAAAACTTTCCCAATCAAACTTTAATGATTCTTCATCATTATATTTATCAATTTCATTTTTATATTCATTTCCATCTATATATATCCACATCGCTGGTCTAACACCAATACCATAATCAACTGATTCAATGTCCACTATTTCACCAACTTCATTAACTATAGCCATTTCATATTCCTTGGAACCAATCCAATATGGACTATTACCATTTGTTCCAGGTACTCCTGTGCAATTATTTATTCGCAGCGAACCACCTAATTCATTAATATTTGCATTTTGATTATTCACAACTCTTTTGGCAAACTCTGTACCTTTTGTTGCAGATTTTATCTTATTATCATAATTTGAATTATCACCAAAATAATCATTAATTTCATTTGCATTTAAACAACTAACTCTTCCATCAATCATTATGCTAATTCCATTTTTATCAGTTAGATAACAAGCTTTTTCTTTATTGAAAGCTATCTTTTTTTGCTCATCACATGTAAAGGCTTCATTAATAAACTTTTTATTCAACCACCCAAATAAGATAGAATTTTTTTTGCAATCTAAAATATACTTGCTAAATAGCAATGCTTTGCCATCTTTAATCTCTAATACGCTCCA
>OMRR01000059.1 GCA_900313535.1 uncultured Eubacteriales bacterium | reverse complement strand
TACATTCTCAGATGCCTTTACTTTTGTAGTGTTAATCATAATGTTGTTGGTTAAACCTACTGGACTTTTTGGCGAAAAGAATATTGATAAGGTATAGGGGGGAGGATAATATGAAATATATAAATTTTAAAAATAGAACTAATATTAATCTCCTTGTTTACTTTGCAATTATAGTAATAAGTGTTGTAATACTCACTATACTTGATATGAATAAATATGAATATAGTTATGCTATATCTATTATAGAAAATTCACTTGTATTTGCTGTTGTAGCACTGTCTATGAATATAGTCACGGGATTTACTGGATTATTTTCACTTGGACAAGCTGGTTTCATGGCACTTGGAGCATATACCACTGCCATACTTACTATACCAGCTGCTTCAAGAGCAAATGTATATTATATGAATGGTATCTTGCCATCACTTGAAAACCTTGTACTCCCTATGCCTGTAGCTTTGATTCTAGGTGGACTTGTGGCTGCTTTATTTGCAGCACTTATAGGTATACCTGTTTTAAGACTTAAGAGTGATTACCTTGCTATAGCTACTTTGGGATTTTCAGAAATAATTAGAGCGGTGATTGCATCACCTATGATGGATAAGATAACAAATGGTTCTTACGGACTTAAGTCTATACCAGGCTTTAAGAGTTCTATAGAGTGTTTTGCATATTCAGCTATCTTAATAATAATAATGATTCTTATTATCAACTCTTCAACTGGTAGAGATTTTAAAGCAGTTAGAGAGGACGAGATAGCAGCAAGATCTGTTGGTATAGATATTTTCAAGACAAAGGAATTATCGTTTGTTGTATCATCATTCTTTACTGGAGTTGGCGGAGGTTTACTTGCTATGTATATGAGATCAATTGATAGCAAGACTTTCCAAATCGCTCTTACATATGAGATTTTATTGATGGTAGTGCTTGGTGGTATAGGATCAATAACTGGTTCTATAGTTGGAGCATTCTTTGTAACTGCAGGTAAAGAGTTACTTAGATTCTTTGATGAGCCACTTGTCATCGCTGGAAATGAGATACCATTGTTTAGACCTGGATTTAGAATGGTTATCTTTTCTATCTTGTTGATGGTCGTAGTGCTATTTTTTAGAAAGGGCTTACTTGGTGGAAAGGAACTGTCCATTAACAATTTCTTTGTAAGGCGAAAACCAACTAAAGAATTAAGTGAGGGAGGTGTATAATGGAAAACATACTAAAACTCACTAACATGTCTATACAATTTGGTGGTCTTAAGGCGATAGATAGTTTAGACCTTGAAGTTAATGATAGAGAGATAGTAGCTATCATAGGACCAAATGGTGCTGGAAAAACTACAGCATTTAATTGTATTACAGGAATATATACTCCTACAAGTGGAATGATAGAGTTTCTTGGTAAGTCAATTTTGAATGTAAAACCAGAGACTATTACCAAGAGAGGTATAGCAAGAACATTCCAAAATATAAGATTGTTTAAAGATTTGACTGTATTTGAAAATGTATTAATTGCAGTTCATCTTAGATATAATGATAATATTTTCACAAGTGCTTTTAGAATAAATTATAAACAAGAACAAGACATGAGAGAAGAAACTAAGAGATTGCTTGAGTCTCAAGATTTATTTAAATATAGAAATGATATAGCAAGTAGCCTTCCATATGGTATACAAAGACGACTTGAGATTGCAAGAGCTCTTGCTACTAAGCCAACATTACTTTTACTAGATGAGCCTGCTGCTGGTATGAATCCACAGGAGACTATGGAACTTACTGCATATATCAAAAAGATTAGAGATGATTTTGGCTTGACTATTCTCTTGATAGAACATCATATGGATTTAGTAATGGATATATCAGAGAGAATATATGTAATTGATTTTGGAAAATTAATTGCTAAAGGAACTCCAGAAGAGATACAGAATAATCAAAAAGTTATAGATGCTTATTTGGGGGTGGATGAAAATGCTTAAAGTAGAAAATTTAAAAGTAAATTTTGGTGGTATAGAAGCAGTTAAGGGTATATCTTTTGAAGTAAATAGAGGTGAGATAGTTACACTCATCGGAAGTAATGGTGCTGGTAAGAGTACTACATTACGTACAATATCTGGACTTGTAAAGGCAGCATCAGGAAGTATAAAGTTTGAAGATAAGGAGTTAACCAAGACAGATTCTTCTGACATAGTGAAATATGGTATAACTCTTTGCCCTGAAGGTAGAAGAGTATTTCCTGATATGACAGTGCTTGAAAATATAAAGATTGGTGCATATCTAAGAAATGATACCATACAAAATGATATAGAGAAATGTTATAGGTTGTTTCCGATTTTGAAGGAAAGAAAAAATCAGTTGGCTGGTACTTTGTCAGGTGGAGAGCAACAGATGCTCGCTGTGGCAAGGTCACTTATGAGTAAGCCAAAGATAATGATGCTTGATGAGCCATCACTTGGATTGGCACCTCTTGTTGTAAAAGGTATTTTCAATATCATAAAAGAAATTAATGATGAAGGAGTTACTATACTTTTGATTGAGCAAAATGCAAATATGGCATTGAGAATTGCTGACAAGGCCTATGTACTTGAGACTGGTAAGATTACTATGGCAGGTACGGGGCAAGAGTTACTTGAAAATCCAAAGATTAAGGAAGCGTATCTTGGGAAGAAGAGTTAGTATTTTGATTTTGTTGTGAAAATAAAAGGGACGGAGACTAACTATTATTGCAACTTTCCCTTGCCTTTTATCATTATATTTGATATTATATATATGTGAGGGTGGCGAGTTTCCGCCTAGTTTTTGTGTAAATTTTTATTATGCACAAAATATAGGGCACCTCGAAAAAGTATCAATTTTCTACTTTTTCGAGTTAAGGTGCCCGCTGGAAC
>OMRR01000027.1 GCA_900313535.1 uncultured Eubacteriales bacterium | reverse complement strand
GATGATTAATATAAAGAAAATTTGCATAGTAATAAGTTTATTGATTATATCAATAATGCTTTTCGCTTGTAAAAATGATAAATCCACACAAGAAAGCGATAATTCAATATCAGTTGAGACGATCAAAGCAAAAGACGACAAAAATGTAAAGGCTTATGTTGAACCATTAAAAGAATATGTAAATGATATATTGTTACTAAACTATGGTAAAGATGTAGTTAATGAATATAAGTATAAGAACTATGAGCACAAAATCGTTGGAAGTAAGGGTGGCGGCTGGTATTCTTCTGGTCCCTATTCAATTTTAACTCTTACATATGAAACTAATGACAAGAATAAACTATATGTGGAGTTTAATGATGTAGAGAGTATAGATTATATTTTTAAAGAGAGCAATGAATATAAATTTGAGAAGTACCCATTGATACACAATATATTATTTGAAGATGAAACAGTTTCAAAAAAGTATGACGATGGGCGACAAAATATAAAGGGCGATACGAGTATATATAGTATTGAAAAACAATTTATATCTGATAATAAGAATTTAAAAACTGATAACAATAAGAAAGAATTAGTTGATTTAAGGGCTGTCAATAAAGGGGATAAAGTTTTATATGGAAAATTTGCCAATAATGATTTATTGTGGACTGTTGTAAATAAAAGTGATGGCAAATTATTATTAATAAGTGATTATTGCTTTGATTTGAAATTAGATTATAGAAATGAAAAGTATTATGATACATTGTATTTAAGGGCATTGTTTACTAAAGAAGAATATGACAATATAGAAATTTTGAGAGATGATAAACACACGGGATATAAGTTTTTCATTTTAGACGAAGAGAAGTTTGATAACATTTTTAAAACAAATGAAGACAGAAAAGTATATGGCTGCTTTGGCGATACTGCTCTCATGGGTGAAAAGTGTTATTATATGGGCAAAAATGGCTTATATTATGAGTCAGTAAATGCAGTTTGTGAAACTGGCGAAATATACCCAGCTTATGATATTAGTACTTTGCCAAATAGAATATGCATGGAAGTTACGGCAGATAAAGTTTATACAATAAATAAAAAGGATTACAATTCAATCGATTTTAGTTACATAGATGAAATATTAGAAAATAAGTTTAAGAATAGTTATGCAGGAAATTATGAGAGAATTTCACAGACATATATTGATAACAAAGCAAAGCCAATATATCAAAAGAATGGTTTTTCTCATAAATTGGTAAGAATTGGCAATGATATTAAGTATGTAGATGCAAATCACATTATTCATGATATAAAAGAAATTGATGACTATAATGACGATTTTAAAATAGGAGACATTATATATTTTGGAAAGGCGAAACTTAGTTATCAAAGTAGTGAAGAAGACAATAAGTATGTAAGTGGACGAAGAATTGATGACACTAAAAAAATGATATATAGGATAATGGATATAAAGAATGGAGTGGCATTAATTCATAGTGTGTTTTCTATAAGTGATAATGGGGCAACTGTGGGTAAAGAAGGGTATGCTGATAGTAGTTTAAGAGAGTACTTAAATAATGAATTTTACAACGACTCGTTTAGTGAATATGAAAAGTCTCTGATAATGAATACAGAAATATCTTACTATGATTATAATGCAAAGAAGGATTTAAAATTTCAAGATAAAGTATTTACTTTGCAAAATAGAACTTGGATTGACTATTATCAAAATATAAACACTGAAGATTTTATACTTTCACCTAAGTCACTTGAACAAGAATATATTTACATGAGCGATTTGCCAGATAGTGAAAGGATTGCCGAAGATGGGAGTATAAAATATATTACTTATGGTAAAAATAGACCAGTATGGTTTATGACATATCAAGGGTCTGTGACATACGGATGGTCAGGCATAAGTGCCAGAGATGAGAAAAACATTGGTTTTTTGCCAATGCTAAGAATAAAGTTATATGATGAAAATATATCAAATGTGGATGATTATTATTTACCAGATTTTAGCTATGACAATAGACTTGATAGGATAGTATTAAATGGTGACGACTTATATTTTATGGATTCGGATAATAATTTATATTTGGTGAGGGGATATAAAGGAGAATCTAGAGTAAAAGCAAGTCAAGTAATTAAACTTGGTGAGAAAGTCGGAATGATATATAAGAGAGATGATGATGTGTACTTTTTTAGCAATCTAAATTGGAGAGATAACTGGAATGAAGAAGAGGGAGAATTATTTTTAAGCAACAAGCAGATTGATAAAATAGCGTTATCGGATAGTGTCTTTGCAAGGCTATTCTTTGATGAAGACGCTATGGAATTCTATGTAGACGGCAAATTGAAAAAAGGTGAAGTGGTTGGAAAGAAATACATTCTAAAGGATGGAATATTAACTGATTATAATGGTAAGTCAAGGAATATTTTTAATAGCAATGCGATAGTGGAGAGCAAAGATGATATAGGACAGGATGAAGAAGTTATAAAGGATTATAAGCCCATAGTAGTTGATAGAGATACTCAAAAGTTTAAAATTAAAAATAGTAAAGGAAAGTTTATATTCATTCCATATACAAGGGACAATAAATTATATATTAATTATGATGATACGGAAATAGAACTTGATGAAATATACAAAGATGGTTATTATGAAAAACCTAGTTTTTATTATATTGATAAGTATGATGCATATTATGTGATATATAGTAGAAAAAAGACTGAAAACACTGCACTTAGATATTTGCATAGAGAAAATGATAATATAGTATTGGAAACTGTTGATGAAGTAGCATTTGACATATCCAAGAAGATAATCTATGATGGAGTCTTTTATTATACAAGAATTCTTCATAATGGATGGGCCCCAGATTTATCAACTTTTTATAGTGTGGAAAAGAATGAAAATCCAAAAGAAATAAAAAATGAAAGGCTATCAAAGTATTACTTTTATAATCCAAAAAATGCTTCAGAGTTTTTTATAAACAGCAGTGGGGATTTAGTTGAGATAGATAAGTATGGAAATAGAAAGGTCATAGAGTATTATATAAGTGACATAAGTTATAATTTAAATGGTGTAGTTTTTTCAAAAGAAGTTGATGAAGAATACAAAGTATTTTACTATGATTTAAGTGATAAACATGAGATAGGTTTTGGTAATAGATTGACCCAGGTAACTTCCATGGAAGCTAAAGATTATTATATAGATGGTAGAGATGTCAGATTTTCTAATATGAATGATTTATTTGTATTTGATAAGAAGATATTAGAAAGTATTAATAACAACCCTGCGCTTGTAAAAGAAAAGTTTTATAAAGAAGTGTATGATTATCTTGACAAAATGAAAGAATATATAACTATACTTGACTTATATCATATTGATGGAAATGGTGCAAAAAAAGTTGATGGTGAAGTGGAAAAGAGATTTGAATGCGGAGACGGATATATTTTATATGTAAAGAGCAACATGTTTGATTTTGTGAAACCTATAGATGAAATATATGAGCTTATGAAATCTGTTAGTCCGGATTACGTGAAGAGTGCTGAGATGTTTGTCAGTCGATATATCACATATGTGAAAGAAAATACTAAAAAAGAGCTATATCTTTATGGAAATGGCAAAAAGCATAAGATAACATTTGATACTGATGAACCAAATAATTTAAATTATGTAACCACAAATAGGGTAAAAGACAATAAACTTTTTATAAGTTTTAATGGTAATATGTTTGAAGTGGATATCACTTCAAATGATATACTTGAAGCGAAGTTAATATCAAAAAAAGTCGCGCACATTATACACACATATGATGATGGAAAGCTGGTATTTACAAGGGTATATAATAGTGACGACAAGCTGTATGATATATGCACATATTATCAAGGAAAGATTGATGTATTGGTAAATAAAGTAAAACTTTACGGAGAATTTGAAGAAGATAGTACAGATATTTATAAATTATTTGACAATAGATTAGCAGATAAAGTGTATGCTATAAAATATACGAAAGATGGAGAAAACACTTTAATAACTATGCCAGATAAAAAAGTATTGGCAAAAAATATATTTGCGACATGTGGAATGGTATTTTATGAATAATATACTTAAAAAAATAATATTTGTTTTGGCGATTGTATGTAGTGCAAGCATTTTGTACGCAAATAATTATATGACTATAGGCCTTGATGAGAGTCTTATTAATACTTACATCGCGGAAGATGAAAGCAATAATGATGAAGTAAAGAAGGCTGTAAATTATTTTATTGATAATTATATTACTTTTGGAATGAGTGATTTTGAAAAAGAAATGCAAATAATAAAGTATCTTGTAAATACTGTATCCTACGATCAAAATGAGATTAATGACAATACCCCCTCATTAAATGATAGTTATAAGGCATATGGAGCATTGGTAAATCATAAGGCTGTGTGCTCTGGCTATGCTAAAGCATTTGACCTCTTGGCAAAAAAATGTGAGCTTTCCACTATAGTCGTAACTGGTGAGGCAATAAATAGTAATGCACAAAATGGGCCACATGCTTGGAACCAAATTTATCTTGATGGCGATTGGTACAATGTGGATGTGACATGGGAAGACCCTATAACAAATTATAAACTTGGTGAAGGAGAATTATTTAACAATTACATAAACCGTACAGATGAAGAGTTTTCTATAAATCACAATAGAGAGACTGGACATTATTGTACAGCAACTAAATATGGAAAAGATTTGGTATCATACTATCTTGCTACAGGGGTTGTTGATTTTAATGCAAATATGGATGCATATAGAAAAATACTAGAAGCGCAGATTGCATTTTATGCAGCAAGTAAAGATGAAAAAAATACTAAGGCTTTAATAGACAAATTATTAATGGTTGGTGCAAGATATAGTGATGATTCAAATTATTTCATAGGCGACAGCGATGATGCAATTACTGAATACATTTTGAAAAATTTAATGAAAGGAAATAATGTGATAACTATAGTGTCTAATCCTGATACTCAAAATGTATTTAGTATAGATAAATCTAATTGGATGGAAAACAATTTGAAACTTGATATAAGTTGTAGGATGAATAGGATTTATTCATCAGATGGAATAAATGATACAAGGGTGCTTGTATTTGTATGGGGAGCGTAGTAGTTTGTTTAATATTGTTTTACATGAACCTGAGAAACCAGATAACACTGGCAATATAGGTAGGACCTGTGTAATTACAGGAAGTGCCTTACATTTGATATATCCGATAGGTTTTAGACTTACAAGAACAAATATTCATCATGCAGGACTTGATTATTGGGATAGACTTAAATTATATAAGCATGATAATTATGAAGCGTTTAATAATTTTGTTAGGACTAGTAGAAGCGTAAACGATAATGTAGGGGTGAGCGATAATGTAGGGGCGAGCATTGCGAGCCCTCGTATGGACGAGTTATACGAGCCTACAGTATGGTTTGCAACAACAAAAGCTCATAAGTGCTACACCGATGTAAACTATAAAGATGGCGACTACATAATGTTTGGCAAGGAGTCAGCGGGCATACCAGAAGAGATTTTGGCAAATGATGAAGAACATTGCATACGTATACCAATGATAGGAACCGAGAGGTCGCTTAATCTATCAAATTCAGTAGCAATTATTCTTTATGAAGCATTAAGGCAAAATAATTTTAAAGATTTGGAAGAACGAGGGGAATTGCATAGACTTAAGTATGGAAAAAAGGAGTAGTTATGTTAGAAGTTAAAAATTTGACATTTAAAGTAGATGCTGATGGGGTAGAAAAAAGCATTATAAATAATGTAAGTTTTGTCATACCTGATAATAAGTTGGTATGTGTTACTGGACCAAATGGAGGTGGCAAGTCAACTCTTGCAAGACTTATAATGGGAATTGAAAAGCCAAGTTCTGGCCAAATTATTTTCAATGGGGTGGATGTGACTAATAAGACTATCACAGAGAGAGCAAAACTTGGTATGGGATTTGCATTCCAGCAACCTATTAGATTTAAAGGTTTGCAAGTATTAGACTTAATAAGACTTGCAAAGGGTGAAAATATAAATGTGACAAGAGCATGTGAATACTTAGCTGCTGTGGGACTTTGTGCAAGAGATTATATTGACAGAGAAGTGAATAGCAGTTTGTCGGGTGGTGAATTAAAAAGGATAGAGATAGCTACTTTACTTGCGAAAAGCTCTGCGTTGTCCATATTTGATGAGCCAGAAGCAGGTATAGATTTGTGGAGTTTCCAAAACCTTATAGAAGTATTTAGGAATATGAGAAAGAATATAAAGGATAGTTCTATACTTATTATTTCACATCAGGAGAGAATTTTAAATATTTCAGATGAAATAATAGTAATAAAGAATGGTGAGATTGCTGAGAAGGGTGCGAAGGAAGATATATTACCAAGATTGATAGGAACAAATGCAGCAGTGAGCACTTGTAGAAAGTTAGCGTAGGGGGTGTGATATGAAAGAGTTAGATGTAATTCAAAAAAGATTATTGGAAGAGGTTGCTGACCTTCATGGTGTACCAGCTGGTGCATACAATATAAGAGCAAATGGAGAGGCAGCTGGCAGAGTGTCAACCGCAAATATAGAGATTGTGCCAAAAGAGAATGGTACTGGAATTGACATACATATAAAGGCAGGCACTAAAAATGAAAGTGTGCATATACCTGTTGTCATGACAAAGAGTGGATTAAAAGAGGTTGTGTATAATGATTTTTATGTCGGAGAGGATGCTGATGTACTTATAGTTGCTGGTTGCGGTATAGATAATTGTGGTAAGCAAGATTCAGAGCATGATGGTATACATAGATTTTTTGTAGAAAAGAATGCAAAGGTTAAGTATGTGGAAAAACATTATGGTTCTGGTGAAGGAGAAGGTAAAAGAATTTTAAATCCAGGGACTGAAGTATATATGAAAGAGGGAAGCACTATGGAAATGGAAATGGTGCAGATAAAGGGAGTTGACGATACAAATAGAATTACCACAGCAGAACTTGCAAAAGAAGCAAAACTTATAGTACGCGAGAGACTAATGACTCATGGCAAGCAAAATGCTATAAGTACTTATGAAGTAAAATTAAATGGTGAAGGATCGAAGGCTGATGTTGTATCAAGGTCTGTGGCAAAAGATAATTCATATCAAAAATTTGATGCTAAACTTGTGGGAAATGCTGCGTGCTCAGGACATACTGAGTGTGATTCGATAATTATGGGAAATGGTAATATCTTGGCTGTCCCTGGCCTTGAAGCTAATAATGTGGATGCGGCATTAGTTCATGAGGCAGCTATAGGTAAGATTGCAGGGGATCAAATTATAAAACTTATGACCCTTGGTTTAAATGAGGCAGAGGCTGAAGAGCAGATAATTAATGGTTTTCTTAAGTAAGTATTTGCTTTTATACGATACATTTGCTATTATAAAATAAATGATTTTAATTGTTGTGAAAAAAGGAGGAAAAAGTTATGAAGTTTTTCAAATGTGCAAAGTGTGGAAAGATTGTAGCAATGGTAAAGGAGTCAGCATGTGATACTATGTGTTGTGGAGAGCCTATGAAGGAGTTAGTAGCAAACACTACTGATGCAGCACAGGAAAAGCACGTACCTGTTTACACTGTGAATGGTAATGTTGTAGAGGTAACTGTAGGCTCTGTAGCACATCCAATGACTGAGGAGCACTTAATTGAGTGGGTATCATTGCAGACAGAACAAGGAAATCAGAGAAAGGTTTTAAAAGCAGGACAGGAGCCAAAAGTAAGTTTTGCAATGTGTGAAGGTGATAAAGTTAAAGCAGTTTATGCTTACTGCAATTTACATGGTCTTTGGAAGGCATAATATAAAGATAATGAAAAAGCTATTAGCATTTTTATTAGTTTTAGTAATGGTATTTACAGGCTTTTCGTGTACTTTTAGTAGTCAATCAACTATAAAGTTTGGAACTCAAAATGGAAAACCCATTTCGTGGTATGTTGTTTTTGATGAAGGGGATAAGCAAATACTGATGAGTGAATATTTGCTTGATACTATGCCATACAATGATAATAATGATAAGGTTGATTGGGGCGATACAACATTGCATGAATACCTAAATACAGATTTTGTAAATGAGCATTTTTCGAAAGAAGAGAGAGAAAGAATGTTATATACAAATGATGTAGATAATGATGTTGTTACCATGCCTTCGATTAATAACTTGCTTGACATATATGGCAAGTTGAATTATATGCCAGATGGCTTTTATAATGCTAAAGACTTTTTTGCTGCAAATAAGAAAATAATTGCAAAACCATCTGAGCAGGCGTTATATAATGAAATAGAAGTATTTGACAATGCTACATTTGCAGAGATAATGCAACAAGATGTGGACAAAAGATATGACTTTGCCAATGGTCATTCTGCATATTGGTTATTGAATAAGACTGAGGACAAACAAAATGTCTATTATGTAACATCTGCAGGATATATCACTTATGTTGAGCCAAATACTGAATATATCGGAATTCGGCCGATGATAAGGATTAAGAAGTAATTGAAATATGCTTATAATAGAGTAAATATATTGCTTTAGCCCACCGGAAGGTGGGCTATTTTAATGCGTGGTTGTCCAAAACATGGCATATTTAGACCTGTTGGTTGTCCAAAACGTGGCATATTTAGACCTGTTGGTTGTCCAAAACGTGGCATATTTAGACCTGTTGGTTGTCCAAAACGTGGCATATTTTGACTTGATAGTTGTCCAAAACGTGGCACATTTTGCTTGATTAGTTGTCTAAAACGTGGTATATTATTGAAAATAGGGGGTTTTATGCTTAAAAGGAAATTGTATGGAAAACTTAAAGAATGGAAAAGTGCCCAAAAGAAGGAATGTTTGCTTGTTAAAGGTGCAAGGCAGGTTGGAAAGACTTATTTAATTAGACAATTTGGAAATAATGAATATAAAGCATTTTATGAGCTCAATTTTTATGAAAATAAAGAATATAGTACAATTTTTGATGGAAGCTTAGATCCGAAAGAAATATATAACAAGATGTCATTGTACATTGAAGATTTTAAGATAATTGATAATAGTACTTTGATTTTTTTGGATGAGATACAGTTCTGTCCACGGGCAAGAACTGCGCTTAAGTTTTTGGCAATGGATAAAAGGTGCGATGTAATTGCTTCAGGATCAATGCTAGGGCTTCATTATAAAGAAATAGAGTCTGTACCAGTTGGTTATGAGCACTCAATAGAAATGTACTCGTTAGACTTTGAAGAGTTTTTGTGGGGGCTTGGTGTAAATGAAAATGCAATAAGTATATTGAGAGATTATTTTGAAAATGATGGGAAAGTAGATGATGACATTAATGAAAAATATTTAGGTTATATAAATGATTACCTTATAGTGGGCGGGATGCCAGAAGTAGTTGCAAATTATGTTGATAATAGAAATTATCAAGAAGCAAGTGATATTCAAGAAAAAATTGTTAAATCTTATAGGGATGACATAATAAAGTATGCGGAGGCTTCTGAAAAAACCAAGATACTAAAATGTTTTGATTCTATAACTATTCAACTTGCGAAAGATAATACAAAATTTCAATATAAAAAAATTGAGACAGGCGGTAGTAACAAAAAGTATGCAAACAGCATAGAGTGGCTTATAGATGCAGGAATAATAAGAAAATGTTATAATATTAGCTTGCCAGAGTTGCCATTAAAAGCTTTTTATGAATTAGACAATTTTAAAATTTATATGTTAGATGTTGGGTTACTAACTCATATGTATGGATTGCAAACACAACTTACATTAAAGAAAAATGGGATTAAGAATACTGGTAAGGGCGGTATATTTGAAAATTTAGTATTTGACATACTGAATAAAATGGGCAAAACACTATATTACTTTAAAAATGCATCAAATTCACAAGAGATAGAATTCTTATATGAGTGTGAAGGTGGAGTTATACCGGTTGAAGTCAAATCTAAAAACGGGAAGACGATATCGCTCAACAATTATATAGAAAAGTATAACCCTGATATAGCCTATAAAGTAATATATGGAAATAAGGGACAGGATGGCAAGAAGAAAACCATACCATATTATATGCTAATTTTTATTTAGATAAAATACTAATTCAAATGAAATTACTTACATAGAATTAAATACTGAGTATATCGGAATTCGGCCGATGATAAGGATTAATAAGTAATTGAAACGCGCTAATAATAGAGCAAATATATAGCTTTAAACCACCGGAAGGTGGGTTATTTTAATGTGAAAAATTTATGCCCATGCTAATTGTAATTTCCTTCTATTATTAACACAGTCTGATAAATACAAATTTATCAATGCTTGATAAGGAATGCCTGTTTCTTTTGATTGAGCTTTGAAATAAGTAATGGTATCATCGTTAATATTGATTGTGATTTGTTTTTTTAATCTTTTTGCATAAGGATTTTTTCTTGGATTTAAATTTTTGATATCATACTCTTTCTTCATATTTACCACCTTTCATATGTTTCTCTTTCTTTCTTGGTTGCTATTCTTGCCGATATAATTCTTATAATGCTGTCTTTTTCTTTATAGCAATGGCTAACAATGTAAATATTTAAGTTTTTTATTCTGCCTATAATTAAGAATCTGTCTTCATCAGCAGAATGTTCTGGGTCATCAAATAAAATAGCATTATCATCATAAAATACTTCTTTGGCTTCCTCAAATGATATTTTATGCTTTTTGATATTTTCTTTATTCTTGTTTGGGTCCCAATCAAATTGTATATTTTTCATAATTATATTATAATTATGTTTTAATTATTTGTCAAGTTAAAAATAGGTACTGATAAACTCTTGATTCTATCTTTTGTGGTACATCATTGATAAAAAGCTAAAGTTTGATGGGCTTTTGTCTTGTGTGATATTATTGAAGGCGATGAATGTGTTTCTTTTGTACATACAATGTTGTATAATAATATTTAATAGCATGGAGGATAAATATATATGAAAACATCAAAAGTCTGTGCAAGAATTGAATTCGGTGCGAAAGAAAAAGCAGAAGCAATATTTAATGATATAGGATTAATGTCAAAGAAAGAATTTGATGATGACATGGAAAATAGATACAAAGAAGCATTAAATGAAAAAGGAATAGAGGCAAACGAATACTTTAAACAGTTCAAGAAAAGAGTAAAGAAAAATGCTAAATGATTATGAAGTAAAAGCTATAAAAGTGTATATAGCGGTATGGATTTTGGTGAAATGTTAAAAAAGTTAGATAAATATTATAACAAACGGAGGATGCATTATGGAATTTAGTGAAGTTGTTAAAAAAAGATATTCTTGCAAGAAATTTGATGGTAGAAAAGTAGAAAGAGAAAAGATTAATGAAATTTTGGAAGCTGGTAGACTTGCACCAACTGCTAAAAATTTACAAGAACAAAAGATTTATGTTTTAGAATCAGATGAGATGCTTGCCAAGGTGGACAAATTGACTCCTTGCAGATATGGAGCAAGTG
>OMRR01000058.1 GCA_900313535.1 uncultured Eubacteriales bacterium | reverse complement strand
GTGCCCACTTAGACATTCAAGAGTGTTTTGCACGAGATGGAATGGCTTAACTAAAGCTTCAGGTTTAGTAGATGCTATTGATGATAATGAATATTCAGGTAGTTTAATTATTTTACTTCAAGAGGCATTCAATTTTGTATTAAGAAATTCTAAAAAGTCTTAGATGAAAGAAAATGACAAGAGAGTTGAGTTTCTTGACTATACTGAAAGAGCTGTGATGGAAGGAATTGTTAATGCACTTATACATAGAAGTTACACGGGACTGGGTAGCGAAGTCCATATAGATATGTTTGATGATAGACTTGAAATATACTCTCCTGGTGGTATGGTAGGTGGTGCATCTATAAAAGATGTTGACATTTTAAATGTCCCATCTAAAAGAAGAAATCCAATACTTGCCGACATATTTGGTAGACTTAAATATATGGAGAGAAGAGGCAGCGGATTTAAGAAGATAATAAGTGCCTATGAAACACAGAAAAATTTAAAGAGAGTTTTAAACCTATATTCAATTCATTTAATAATGACTTTATTTTAACATTGTTTAACTTAAATTACAGTGCCAATGTCACTCAAGATGTCACCGAAAATGATGGTGTAAATGTCGGTGTAAATGTCGGTGTAAATGACGGTGTAAATGTCGGTGTAAAAATGAGCAAAGCAGAATTGGATGTATATAATGAAATAATCAAAAATAATGATTTAACTGCAGAAGAAATATCAAAAATATTGAATAAAACAAACGTACTATAGAAAGAATAGTTTATTCATTAAAAGAAAAACATATTATTAAAAGAGTTGGTTCTGACAAAACTGGTCACTGGGAAATAATGTAGCATATTATTATAAAATCAAAATGAATAGTGATATAACAATAGAAAATCTATTAAAGAAACCCTACCACGTCATCGACTTCATCCCTATGCAAATTCCAAAAGGCAGTGAGGGGCAGTTTTTTGATGTTGAGAAGCATTATTTAAAGAACGCAAAAGAGATACATAATAAGTTTACAGATATTATTCTTAAATTAAATTGTTATTATGATTTAGAGTTTATAGTGGATGATAAGTCACAAATAAACCCTAAACCAAATATTATTAAAAAAATTATAAAGTCAAAAAAGTATATATTGATAAGATTTGATAAGGCACTTACTACTATTAATAAAGGTGACCTTTATATGACAATATATAATCCAAATAGTAAAAATCTAAAAATTCCAAAAGATCTAGCTACATCAAATGGATTGTTTTTATGGAAACCAAAGAGAATATAATTATCAACAACAAACCTTGTTTTCTCTACGAAACTGAAAATCCTACAAGCATCTTAATTCAAGCAATTGACGAGCATGATTTAGAAGTTCTTGATAGTGAGGTTTTGAAGATTAGAGAATTGTCAAAAGAAAAGTTTATACTTCTTGCATTTTTGATTAATAATTGGAATGATGATTTATCGCCTTGGGTTGCACCTGCAGTATTTGGCAATGAAAATTTTGGTGGGAAAGCGCATAAAACATTGGAATATGTTGAGAATGATTTGTTGCCATATTTGAAAGAAAAATATGGAAGTGATAAGAAATTATATATCGGTGGTTATTCGTTGTCAGCTTTATTTGCACTATGGGCTTGTTATAATACAAATACATTTGATGGAGTAGTAGCTGCTTCTCCATCTATGTGGTTCCCTGATTTTATTAAGTATACTAAAGAAAATGATATTAAAGTAAATAAAGTTAATTTAAGCCTTGGGAATAAAGAAGAAAAAACTAAAAATAAAATCATGGCAACAGTTGGTGACAACATAAGAGAGTATTATGATATGTTAAGAGAGGATGCAACTAAAAATGTAATTTTAGAATGGAATGAGGGTAATCATTTCATAGATTCAGATTTGAGAACTGCAAAAGGATTTGCTTTGATCATGAGTTAAGATACATCGCAATTTAAACAAAGGAGTAAAGCAATGACAATTTGTTATTTTACAGCGACTGGCAACTCGCTATATGTTGCTAAAAGAATTGGAGGGACACTTTTATCTATACCAAAGTTAATGAAAGAGAATGAAATAATTATTAATGATGATGCAGTAGGTATCATTGCTCCAGTTTATGCTGGGAATATGCCGGAAATGGTTAGAAACTTTTTAAGGAAGGCTAAAATTAAAACTGATTATTTGTTTTTCATATGTACTTATGGAATGTCTTATTCAGTTGCCAAAGTCAATGCGATATCTATTGCAAAT
>OMRR01000031.1 GCA_900313535.1 uncultured Eubacteriales bacterium | reverse complement strand
CTTGGCCATCAAGTTTTGCAAGACCAAGCCCTTCCTTTGTCATATCAATAATATTTAATTCAAGTTTGTCATTCTTCTTCATTTATTTATATTCAAACCCGAGCATAGTTATATCGTCAAACTGCGGAGCATCTCCAACAAACTTATCTATGTCTGCTTTAATAGCTGGCAAGAGTTCTGTCACAGCTTTATCGCAATTCTCATTAAGTGCCTTTTCTAATCTTTCCATTCCATATAATTCATTATTTGAATTTGTAGCCTCGGTCACGCCATCTGTATATTGGAAAACTCTGTCGCCATGATTAAGATATAAGTCTCCACAAGTAAACTTCATATTTTCCATTCCAGCCAATACAAACCCAGCCTTAATTTGTTCAGGTTTATAACCCTCGCCTTTTCTATAGATAAATGGCAACTCATGTCCTGCGTTTACATATGTGAAATGTCCAGTCTCAAGATTAACCACTCCTTCAAAGGCAGTAATGAATAAATTCTCACTATTTGATTCGCACAAAATATTATTTACTTCATAGAAAACTGAAGACAAATCTGTCTTTAAAGTAGTATGATCTTTAATGAGTGTCTTACCGATAACCATAAACAAGGCAGCTGGTACACCTTTACCTGATACATCAGCTACAACTATAGCAAGGTGTTTGTCATCTATCTTAAAGAAATCATAGAAATCTCCACCAACCTCTTTTGCAGGGTTCATAGTTGCATATATATCAAACTTATCATCATCAGGGAAGGCAGGGAAAATTGATGGAAGCATAGATGACTGTATATGAGTAGCAACATTAAGTTCAGCACCTATTCTCTCCTTTTCTGCCGTGAGCGATGTTAAATCATTAATATAATTTTTAAGTGACTTAGTCATGTTGTTAAATGATATAGCAAGGTCACTTATCTCATCATTGCCTATAACCTGAGCTTCGTAATCAAGATTTCCTCCACTTATTAATTTTACATCTTTCTCTAAATTTTCTATTGGCTCAGTAAATTTCTTTGAATATATACCTACGATCCAATACACAATAACATACGCTGCAATAGTGATAGCAATAAATAAGTAAATTATAAATCTTATAATATTCTCTAAACTATTAACTGGCGCCAATACTATATCTTCCGGTATGTAAAGACATAAGATCCAATCCAAACTTTTAATCTTTGAATGCACACAATAAAAACCTTTTGAATGTTCAAGATCTGAATCGCTACTCATTATTTTTTCTCTCAAATCATAAAATACACTATCAGGACTATTTATATTTTCAAATGTCACAATTGTACCATTGATATACGGGCTTGCAATGATATCTCCATTATGGTTTAACAAAAATGCATAATCAGTATCATAATTCTTATCAATATCCATATCAATTATGGCTTTTTGCAAATCACTTACAAGTATGTCCATGGCTACGACGCCAGCAAACTCACCATTATGATAGAATGGTTTTGCGCATGTCAATGACAAGCCTCTTCCAAAATAGTCTTGCTCAATATCTGTAAAAATTAGTTTACCTTGTTTTTTCGCCTCTAAAAACCAAGTTCTGTCTTTATGATTAAAATATACTTCTCCATCTTCAGAGTACTCTGCTTTGTCAGCATTCATATCATAACTTATCATGAAGCCAGATTCAGTCCCTGCATATGCAGTAGCTATAAAGTTCCCACTTTCCTTCATCATAGGTTCCCAGATTGATTCAAGATTAGCAAGTAAACTCATTTCTTCTTTGACTTTTGCTTTGTCAACATCCATGTTGTCATAACTTCTCTGCAACGAATAAACCTCTGGTGAATCTATGCCTCTCATAGGTATTTCTTTATTTATATATTGGTCTTTATTATCATAAATCATCTCAGCAAGCGATGCAGCCATGTCATTATATCTTACATACTCGTTAATTGATAATTCAGCTATAGTTGTCTTCTCATACAATAAATCTCTAACATTGTCATAGCGCTCATTAATAATTGAGTTTTTACTTCTAGTTCTAATTCTAAGCATAATAATCACTGCAATCATGCTCACTACAAAAATTGCTAACACAATTATAGAAAGAACCATAAATCTAAGTTTATTTTTAATTGTAACTCTTTTGCCTTTTACCATATCTATACTCCTAATACACTACTCGTACTGTATTTAAACCATAATTATAATCATAAAATGAAAGCAATGCTCTATGTTTAATAATCCTTAAACCTACCAAATCCGCCTCCTCATCATCACGTAATGTTTTAAATGGATTATATTTTTTGCTAATATATATAAACTCCACAGAGAAAGTAATATCATAATTTGTTCTTACATCAATAACAGCATTTGGAATTTTCTTTAAAATCCTTAAATATATTTCTTCAACCAAATTCTGAATTTCAAAAGAACGCTTCATATCGACTTTTTCTCTCATAAGTAACTGCTCAAGTTTTTCATTACACTCAAGCAATGATTCAGATTTATTATCAATCGTATATACAAAATCATCTTCTACAACTATTCTTTTACCATCAATATATAGAGGTGGAAGTATAGGTTCAAGATTCATGAGACTTGCAAATATTATCTCAATAGGTATTCCCACCAATATACTCATAAAAGAATTCCATACTATAATATCTCTATATGCTATAGGGTTAACGATAAACTTTGATATCAAGCCACAAACAGCACTTAAAAATAACACAATTAGTATATATCTAATATAGTTTAATATATGTCTAAAATGTATTCTATGTGTAAGCGATCTCATATGCCACAAAAACCATATACCTATACCCATTACAATTATAATTATATACTCCATAATAACAATACGATAATTAGGTTTTATTATATATGCTTTTAATGCAACTGCCAAAACTTCGCCCAATACTCCATAGATTCCAAAGTTTAAGCCAAGCACAGTAGGCAAAAAACTTTTAAAGCCAACAAAAGAATATGCTTTTATAAAGCCTGTATTATATACCAAGAAGTCAAAGCAAAAGTAAACTATGAATGACAATGCAGTTAAGCGAAAATGTTTATTTATTATTCTAATCTTTGTCATTGTTCTTACCCTTCACCAAACATAGCACTTCTTTTGGATTAATTTCTGACAACAAAATACCTGACAACATTATTATTGCTCCTATTACCTTTATTACAGTTATAGGGCCCTCATTTGGTTGGTAACCAAAAAACTTTGAAACTGTATTAGAAAAAAACATTGTCATTATAATCTCTGATGAAAAAATTAACGATACATTTATAGGGCTTACATATCTTTGAGCGTAAATCTGCACCACAGAATATAAGCCGCGCAAAAAGAAACTTACAAATATAGCGCTTCCCCAAAATAATGGTTCCTTAGGTATAGTAATTGCTGTGCCCTTAATCTTTGACTCTATCATCCAAAATGTGAATGAAATAATTGATGTAAAAAATAACTGACCCATCGAAAGTATGGCTGGGTTTGAACTTTTTGCAAAGTTTCCTATAGTTATGATATTAATTGTAACCATTATATCAGCAAGCAATAGAAATATTATATTTCTATTCATTAGTTTTGTGACATCCATGCCAAGCATAAAGAATAATCCTGTTAGCACTAATACAATCGCTACAACGATACTTATTTTAGGAAGTGATTTATATATAATAAATTCTGCAAGTGGTATAAATATAAAATATGATGATATAACACCTGACACTGTAGTTGAATCAAACTGATTTGAACCTATAACTAAAAACAAATTGAATGCAAATGACTCTATCGCTAGTATAAAACACCTAAATGTATGTTTTTTGTCTATTCTAAATAATTCATTTGCAAATGTACATAATAGCAATATAAAACCAATTGTAGATGTGATAAATAAAAACTCAAAGGTACTTATATAATCAGGTACCCCTGCATAAAATATGTATTGTATACTTGCAAAAAATGTAATAATTACAAGTGACACATTTGCTTCTAATTTATTAATGCTATGCCTCCGTCAATATAAATTTTTCAATCATAAATTCTGGATGATACATTTCTTTTGCATTTCTTAATCCAGCTAGTCCAAGATCTTCTTCAAAGTTCATATATTTGAAATCATTGATCCATCTTTTAGCGGTTTCGCGATTTAATAATTCATAGATGCCATCATACTCTACATTGCCTTTTTGTATCATACCATCATAAGTTTCACTATTAACCCTTGCTCCGATATTAAATCCTATCATTTCATCATCTAAAAAAATGCCTATCCCATATAAGTTCAATCTATCATAATTATCAATAATCAAATTAAATTCTTTAACCTCATTTTCAATCAAACTCTTTAATGCTTTGTAATGCACATCGTACCATTTTCTATAAAAATCGCTAAGTATGACATTATCAGTTTTGCATAATTCTCTTATAGATAGTCTATCGCCAAAAGTTTTGCATAATTTATTTATAATATTGCGCTTTGACTGATATAATGACCCTGATAAAGTCGATATTTTTTCAATATCATACATATATTCATATAGATCTCTTACATCTTCAATAATAAAAGTATTGCCAAATAAATTCTCAACAATTTCTTTGCACTTTTTAGTAGTGGTAAAAAACTTTACTTTTTTGTTTTCGCTATGTGCATCACAGATTATATTATTAATTGCTTCTTTTAATTTATTGTTATCATTTCTATCACACATTGGAAATAAATATACTTTATACTCATCTGTGCTCAATCCATTTCTATTGATATATAGCACATCATCTTTTTCAAAATAATGATCGTCATACTTATTACATAAGCAATAACTACTTACAAAAGAATGCTGACATGAGCTTTCTCCAAACTCAAAAAAGTACCTATCTATAGTAGGTTTCATTTCAAGAGATATTTTTTTAAACTCCAATTCACTATTAAATTTCATCAAACTCATCTCTAATCTCGCCTACTACTTCTTCAAGTATGTCCTCCAAAGTAGCTATGCCTATAGTTTTACAATTATCACTTCTAACAATAACTATATTAGTATATACTTTCTGCATTCTTCTAAATGCAGATGATATTTTTACATTTTCATTTAAGAAGAAAGGTTCTCTCATCAACCCTTCAATGTCAAAGTCGCCATTTGAACTCGTAACTTCTTCTTTAACTATGCCTTGGTTTATACCTATTGCTTTTATCAAATCTTTTACATTTAGTATTCCTACTATCTTATCTAAACTTCCATCCACTACTGGATATCTCGTATATTCATTATTAATCACAGTTGCCATCACTTGTTCATAAGTGGAATCAATACTTATGAACTTGACTTTATCATTTGGAAGCATTACTTGGCCCAAGGTCTTTTCTCCAAACTCCATAGCATTTTGTATGATTTCTTTTTCTTCTGTCTCAAGTACACCCTGCTCATGTGATATATCAACAAGAGTCTTTAGTTCATCTTCTGAATATGTATCTACTTCTTCTTGTAAATCAACTCTCATAATCTTTGCTATTCCATCCGAAATCGCACTAAGTAATGCAACAGCAGGAAAAAACAGCATCAATGATAAATCTACAAAGTCCACATAGAACAAAAGAATATTTTCAGAGTCTTTATTTGCAATTCGCTTTGGAGTTATTTCACAAAATATAAGCACTACAAAAGTCAATACTGCAGTAGCGACTGCAAGTGGTATATTCTTAATATAAAATGTCACAAGCAAAGTTGTGATTGTAGTTGCAACTATGTTGACTACATTATTAAGAAAAAGCATCGTTGAAATAACTCTTTGTTGCTTCTCTTGCAAAAGTAGAGCACGTTTTGCTCTTTGATCACCTTTGTCGGCAAGCGTCTCAACCTTTACAAAATCTGTACCTGTTATCGCAGTCTCTATAGCTGAAACTATAGCAGATACAATTAACATCAGTATAAGAATTACTAGCATTATTATCATTATCATATTATCATTCATTAAACTATTTTGCTACCAAACCTTTATTCTTAATTCTATTATTTAATGCTTTGAAACTTAGTGCTGACTTTGGACAAATGCTAATGCATTCTCCACAGCGGATACACTCCAAACTATTTGGATTCAATGCTGGATTGACTTGCATCTTACAATTTTCAGCACATGCACCACATTCAACACATAAATCAATGTTGACTTCAATTCTTAAAAAACTTATCTTTTGGAACAACGAATAAAATGCTCCAAGTGGACAAATATATTTACAAAATGGTCTATAAATAATCATAGACAATACAATTATAGTTATAAGAATTATGAATTTCCAAGCAAATAAAAAACCAAGCGCTCCTCTAATTGCATCATTTATTATAATAAGTGGTATGCCACCTTCAAGCATTCCTATCGGACATACATATTTACAAAAATACGGCAATGAACCAAATTTATTTCTAAAAATAAGTACAGCCAACATGCAAAATCCAAATAGAAATATGTATTTTGCAAATCGTAAAACCCTATCAATTTGTTCCTTAACAGTAACTTTTGGAACTGGTATCATGTATAAAAGTTCTTGTATAAGTCCAAAAAGGCAAAGCCAACCACAAATAAACCTTCCAACTAAAACTCCTATAAATGATATAAAGCCTATCACATAAAATGCAAACTTTGGCTTCTTTTGCGAAAAAACTGCTTGCATAGACCCGATCGGACAAGACATTATAGCAGCAGGGCATGCATAGCAATTCATACCTGGTACGCAAAATCTTTTTAGAGGTCCTTGATAAATATTTCCAGTTATGAATCCTGATAAATGCGCATTTGTTATAAGCCCCCATAGACTTTGGATAGTTTTTCTTATACCTTTCTGTTTTTTCAAATTACCCATACTATCCTATACCGCAACACTCAAGACAAATCTTAATTGCCTTTCCAAAAACTACTTCCATCTCACCGATATAAATACCAAATGCACAGGATGCAATGGCAAGTATTAATATTAAATATTTAATCTTATCTTTCATATTTTCTAAGTACAGTAATGTAATACATAAATTAATTGATATTAAATTTATACTTAACCTACACAACAAAACTAAAGCCATTTTAGGCTTAAACTCTCTTATTTATTACGTAATATTATAGCATTTTAAAGGCTTCGTGGCAAATACAAATCTTTATATAGACCATGCATTTCAACAAATGAGGGCTATCCCCATTATTTTTTTTCAAAAAAAGAAGCGGATTACTCCGCTCCTATATGAGGGCTCGCAATGCTCACCCCTACGGGTTATGCTCACACCTAGATTTATTACTCTATAATCTTTACAACTCTTCCTGAACCAACAGTATGTCCACCTTCACGGATGGCGAATCTTAATCCTTCTTCCATAGCAACTGGGTGGATAAGTTCTACTGTCATCTCTACGTTGTCACCAGGCATACACATTTCTGTGCCTTGTGGTAACATACAAACACCTGTGATATCAGTAGTTCTGAAATAGAATTGTGGTCTATAGTTATTCATGAATGGAGTGTGTCTTCCACCTTCATCCTTAGTT
>OMRR01000014.1 GCA_900313535.1 uncultured Eubacteriales bacterium | reverse complement strand
ACTTATAATTGGGGCGTATAGGGCTCGAACCTATGACCCCCTGCTTGTAAGGCAGATGCTCTCCCAGCTGAGCTAACACCCCTTAAATTTAAGTGCCTATAAATTATACTTTATAGGCATTTTTTAGTCAAGTATAAATTATAGCTATATATCACTAATAAACTTTATAAATTGCCACTTATTGTGGTAAAATATCAATATGGCATATGATGGTATATTTATAAAATCTCAAATTAAGGAAATTAGCAGTATAGTGTTAAATGAGCATATTGCTAAAATTACACAAAAATCTCACAAGGAGATTAATTTTCATTATCGAAAAAATAGCAAAAACTTAATTCTTACGCTATGCGCGAATCCAAATTTTCCACACATATTATTAGATGATGAAAGCATGGAAAATCCTACTACGCCACCAGGCTTTTGTATGTTACTTAGAAAGTATTTACAAAGTGGAAAAATTATAGACATTAGGCAAATAGGGAAAAGAATATCAAAGGATTTTAATGAACAGCAACGGCTGGAACGAATAGTAAAATTTACTATTGAAAATATAAATGATTGTGGCGACAAAGTTAATTATAATCTGTATTTTGAAATAATGGGCAAATATAGTAACATAATTATAACAGATCAAAACGATACAATATTAGATATATTAATAAAGTCAACTATAGAAAATCCTCGGCTTGTATTAAAATGCAAATATAGTATCAAAGATATCGCCAATAAATCCGAGATTTTAAATGAAAGTTTTGATGAATTTATGTCAAATATTAATGAAACCAAGGCATTGGCAGGTATTAATGATATGACCTATGACTTAGCAGATGGAATTTCGAGTAAATATGCAGGCCTATCAAAACCATATATTTTAAGTGAAATAATTACTTTTATATCATCAAAACATAGAATTTCCAACAATAAAGTTTTCAATTATGATTTAATCAATAAATATGTTAATTCAAAGGAAGACTTTGAAGCATTTTTTAATTTTCTAAAATGTAAAATCAATGAATTAATCAACAAAAATGAATTTTATCCAGTAATTAATTTCAAAGGTGAAAAACCATCTGATTTTTATCTATACAAACTAAAAACATTTGAAGGTGAAATTAAAGAATATGATTCAATAAATAATTGTATTAAAGACTTTATAAAACTTAAGCATTCTGATATGAATGACACAAGCGAAAAGAAAAATCTTGAAGAAATTGTAAAGAAATTATATATAAAACTAAATAAAAAACTAGACATATACAAAAAAGATTTAGCAAAATGTGACAATATTGATGTTGTTAAAAACTATGCAGAGCTTGTATCTGCTTTTGGATATAACCTCGAAGATATAAAAGATGGTGTACTTACATGTAAAGATTATAACCATAATGATGAAATTGTACATATACCAGTAGACGAATCTTTAACTGTTGCTCAAAATGTTGAAAGATATTACGATAAGTACAATAAATTGAAACGTACAAAAGACAATGCAGAAAACTTAATTAATGAAATTAATGATAAAATTGAACATTTAAATTCAATAGCATATTCACTAAGATTGCCTAATGATAAGTACGACCTTTATCTAATCAAAGAAGAAATAATTAAGTATTTTGACGAATCAAATAAAATTCAAAGTTTAAAGAAACAGAAAAATGATAATAAAAAGAGAAATGATAGAAACTCAAATAAGAATTCTCTTAATTACAATATACACCATTACAAGTCAAGCAGTGGGATTGACATATATGTAGGAAAGAACAATCTTCAAAACGAATATCTCACCTTTACTCTCGCAAATGCAGACGACACATGGTTACATATTAAAAACTCAACTGGTTCACATGTAATAGTCAAGATGCCATATGAAAAACTAGATGATAAAACATTAATTGAGGCAGCTTCACTTGCAGCATATTTTAGTGAAAAAAGAAATGAAACCAAGGCAACTGTGGACTACACTCTTAGAAAGGAATTAAAGAAAGTAAAAGGAAAATCTCCAGGCTTTTGTATATACCATAAGAATTATAGCATTAATGTGAAGCCAGAAATCCTAATAAATGAAATATAAGTTATACTTTTTAGGGCCTTTTTAAACTTTTATTAGTTTAGCAACAAAAAAGCCTTCCCAAATTTTGTCCGGGAAAACCTTAATATATACATTTTCATCAATACTACTTCCAGTACTCAATCTATTAATACTAAACCCAAGTTTGCAGAAATCAATACTGAAACCATTTTTAATTGCAAAATCAACGATATCTTCATTTTCAACTTTTAATAGCGAACATGTAGAATATATTAATGTTCCACCCTTGTTTAATAATTTATAAGCCTTTTTGATTAATTTCTTTTGAGTATTAACGCATTTTGATATTAACTCATCAGTATAATACTTTCTATATCTCTCATTACTTAAATTCAAAATGCCAGATCCAGAGCATGGGGCATCTAGTAGTATTTTATCAAACTTAAACATGTCATCAATATCAAGTGAATTTTTATTTACAAGCAACATATTTGCACCTTGCAGTTTTGCATTGTGACACAATTTCTCATATCTATCTTTATGCAACTCTACAGCAGTTAAGTTTACCTTATTATGAGATATGCTTTGAATCATTGTCGCTTTACTACCAGGTGCAGCACACATATCAAGTATGTTTTCTTTATCCTTCGCATCTAAAACATATACTGGCATCATTGACGACAATGACTGCACATATATTTTTCCTTCTTTATAAAAAGAAAATGGTTCAATTCTAAGTCCAGTCTTAGAATCAAAACCATCGCTCTGACAATAATTATCAAGTATAAATGCATCTGAGAAGCCATTAACAGCACTATGCTCTATACCCAAATCATCTAATATGTTTTTAATCTCTTCTTTGTTACTTTTTAATTTGTTCACTCTAAACGTAGTAACTTTATTGGCACTAAGTCCATCAATAATTAAATTAACCTCATTATCGCTATAACCACTCTCTTTTAATTTATCTATAACAAACTCATGCTTCATATAAGATTTACCGTTTATCAATATCTTTTTGGATTTTACTTAATATATCTATCTTAATTTTACCCTTCATATCAATAATAAAATCCTTGTTTAAATCATCTATTTTAATACTATTTTTATTATCCCATATTTTATTTAACTCATTGAAAGTAAGGTAATATGCAATCATTTCATTATTAAAATATATTAATACAAATGCAATGCCACCTTGGTTCTCAAAATCCTTCATAAATTCATATTGATGTTTATGAATATTTTTCAAGGGAAATTTTTTATCCTTACATTCTTTTGCATCAAAGCACACTGGGATTTCTTGAACAACACCAATGTAATCCACTGTTGACTTTTTATCAAAGTATGCAAGAGTTATATGGCCTTCTTTGTCCATCTTAGTTGGCACAATAGGAGTAGGAATTTTTTGAATTAGAGCAAGTTTCTTTTGGCGATACTCAGCTATCGTCATATTAATAATTTCTTCAAATAAACTTCCTCTTAGTCCTCTAACTTTCATCTATACTTTTAATATATCTTTCCATTCATTTATTATACTATTTTTATCTTCAAAGTAATCCATATGCATTGCCTTTTTTACTCTCTTAAAGGTAGCATCAGTCTTTGATATTGCTTTCTTTGTTCCAGCGTCCAATATATCATATACATCAGATAAATTGTTTTCCCATTTAGCCCTTTCCATTCTGAACTTTGATATAAGTTCTTCAAGAATTGCCAATAAGAACTTTTTACACTTTACATCGCCAAGACCACCATTTTTATAATGTTCTTTCATTTCATCAAGATTTTTATAATCTTTTAAATATTGTTCAAAATGTCTATCTTCACAAAAAACGTCCAAGAAATTAAACACAGCATTACCTTCAACAGAACCAGGGTCAGTTATATTGATATGATTTTCATCAGTATACATTGACATTACTTTAGTTTTTAAAGTATCACTTGGTTCAGATAGATATATGCAATTTCCAAGCGACTTTGACATTTTTTCCTTGCCATCAAGTCCTTTTAACCTAGTAGCTTTAGCATTTTTAGGTAACATTATTTCTGGCATTACAAGTGTCTCACCGTAAATAGTATTAAACTTATGAACTATTTCTCTACACTGTTCAAGCATTGGTTTTTGATCTTCACCAACTGGTACAACATTTGCATCAAAAGCAGTAATATCAGCAGCTTGACTTATAGGATAGGTGAAAAATCCAACCGGTAAACCTTCATCATCTTTATTATATCCCCTTAGTACCATCTCAGCCTTAACCGTAGGGTTTCTTTCGAGTCTTGGTACCGTAACCACATTCATATAATAGAATGTAAGCTCAGTTAATGCAGGTAACGCACTTTGCACACAAATAGTAACTCTGTTTGGATCAAGACCTATAGATAAATAATCTAATGTGACTTGAATAATATTATCTCTAATTTTCTTAGGATTATCAAAATTATCAGTCAATCCTTGTCCATCAGCGAGCATAATATATACTTCATCAAAAGACTTATCCTCTTGAAGTGAAATTCTATTTTTTAAAGACCCAACATAATGTCCTAAATGTAGTTTTCCTGTTGGTCTATCGCCAGTAAGTGCAATTTTACCCATATATACCCCCTTTGTTATGGAAATGCATTTTTAATAAGTGTTATGTCTTCTCCATCTATACTTATTACATCAAACCTACATGCTGTATCGGATTTAATTTTTTTAGCAAGCATATATACTTTAGCGACATTGTATATAGTTCTTTGTTTTTCTTTATTGACAGCGTATAGCCCCTTGACCATACTACCGCTCTTCCTATACTTAACTTCTATAAAACAAAGATATTCATCATTTTTAGCTATAATATCAATCTCTCCAATGCGAGTGCTGAAATTGCTTTCAATAATTTCATAGCCATTATTAATCAAATACTCTTTAGCCACATCCTCAAATTTTTTGCCAATCTCTCTTTTATTATCCATATATACTATAAAAATGATTTTCTATGTATATCACAAATTCCAATCTTTCTAATCTTATCCATATGATATTTCGTACCATAGCCTTTATTTTTAATAAATTGATATTCAGGGTACAATTTATCATATTCAATCATCATCCTATCTCTAGAAACTTTCGCTAATATGCTAGCTGCAGCTATTGAAAGTGATAAGGCATCACCATGCACTATGCTTACCTGTTTAATACCGACATTTTTTATTTTCAAGGCATCAACGAATAGAATGCCTATATTTTTATTATATTTACTTTGCAGCATTAAATTTGCATTATCAACAGCAATCTTCATAGCTACATGTGTTGCTTCTAAAATATTAATTTCATCTATTACTTTCTCATCAACTATTCCAATTCCATATGCCAATGATTTATCTATAATCTCATCATAAAGTTTATTTCTTTTCTTTTCACTTATTTTTTTTGAATCGTTAATGAATAAAATCTCTTTGCTATTATCGAGTACCACACACCCTGCAACTACTGGCCCAGCAAGTGGACCTCTTCCAGCCTCATCTACCCCAGCAATTATATAATCCGAATACTTATTTTCAAACTCCGACATCTTTTTTAATCTTTGTCGTTCAATATATAATTTTTCTTCACTTATACTTTTCAAGATAACTATTATTTAAATTCTAAACTAATATTTCCTATTAACCCTTTTCTAAAATCATTAATGATTAATTCTGCCACCTTCTCATAATTAATGTCTCCACCTTTTTTATATGATTTAGTGTTATCGGCAATTTCATTCATAACATCAATTGCTTTAGAATTTTCATTCGCATTAACTAATTTATACCTATCAATAAATAATTTATAATACTTTTTATATACTCTATTTATAAATTCATATGCCAAATCTTGCTTTTCAAGTATATTATCATTTATAGACCCAACCAAAGCTAAATTTATACCATAATCATTATTTTCAAATTTTTTAACAGTAACTCCAGGCGTATCAAGTAAAAGCAATTTATCACTGATTTTTGCCCATTGCAATTTTTTTGTAACACCAGGTGTGTTTTCAACTTTATTTACTTTCTTTTTTACGTAAGAATTTATAAATGTGCTCTTGCCAACATTTGGCATACCTACAACCATTGCTTTTAATATTACTTTGTTTATTCCTTTAGCTTTACTCTTTTCAACAATATCATTAGCAAGTATATCTATTCTTTTATTAATGTCTTTCTGTATATTATTGTTTCTACTATCAAGAAATACTATCTCACCATCAAAATCTTTTATAACTCTGCGTATAAAACTTACATCAATTTTTTTTAATTCATTTCTATCAGCAAGGTCTGCCTTATTTACAACAATTAACCTTTTCTTATTTTTTATCTCTTCATTCAAAAAATTGATTGATGACATTGGGCATCTTGCATCAATAATCTCAATCACCAAATCAACTTCTTTTAAATGTTCTTTAATTTCTCTCCTGGCTTTAGCAATATGGCCAGGATACCAACCAATATTCATTACCTAATTACAAACCAAGCCTTACCTATAATATCTTTTCTACTTATATTCCCAACATCAGAAAATCTTGAATCTTTTGAACTATCAAGATTATCTCCAAGTACGTAGTACTCTTCCTCGCCTAATTTAACACTTTGATCAATATTTGACGATAAGGAATTTTTTAAGTCATCATTTTCAATTTGAATATCATCAATATAAAAATTGCCATTACTTATAGTAACAGTTTCACCAGGCAAACCATATATTCTCTTGATGCTTTCTTGACCATTAACGCGAAAAGCAATAACATCTTGCTTTGCAAGTGGTAGAAAATTACGATATAATCTATTGACTATAACAATATTTCCATCATTTATATATGGTGCCATACTAAAACCCTGCTGTAAAACTTGCGCAAAAAATATATAACTTACTATATACGCAAGTGACACAGCAAATATAACATCAGCAAACAAACGACATATTTTTAATAATATTTTCTCGTCCAATTATATCCTATGCTTGTGTTGCTTCTAAATTCTCTTTAACCTTTGCAGCCTTACCTACTCTCTCTCTTAAATAGTTAAGCTTTGCTCTTCTTGCCTTACCTTTTCTAACCACTTCAACTTTAACAACCATTGGGCTGTTTACTGGGAATGTCTTCTCAACACCTACACCATTTGAATTCTTTCTTACCGTAAATGTCTCTCTATTTCCTCCACCCTGTCTTTTTAATACAACACCTTCGTAAATTTGAACTCTTTCTTTTTCACCTTCACGAATTAAATTATGAACTTTAACACTATCGCCTACTCTGAATTCGAGTTTATCTTTTCTTAATGTCTCTTGTTCGATTTCTTTAATTTTAGAATTCATAATATCCTCCTAAACATCTTCATTTAAATATTTTTTATACAAATCTGGTCTATTTCTTTTTGTTAACTCAATGGATTTATTTAATCTCCATTCTTCTACTTTTTTATGATCTCCACTTAATAATATGTCTGGTACCTTTAATCCCTCATATTCATAAGGTCTTGTGTACTGTGGATATTCAAGTAAATTGTTTCTAAATGACTCTTCATTTGTTGACTCTTCATTTGATAACACACCCTTTACAAATCTTGCAACTGCATCAATTATGACCATACATGGTAATTCACCACCGGTAAGCACATAGTCACCAATTGACACCTCTTCTGCATTAATTAGGGTAAGTGCTCTCTCGTCAACTCCTTCATAGTGCCCACATAGAAAGTTTATCTCAGTTTCATTTGACATCTCAATAGCCATTTCCTGATTAAATGTTTTTCCCTTTGGCGATAAATAATATGTTTTAATTCCTGTCCTTCCATTCATAATCGCCCTATAGCAATCATAAATTGGTTGAGCCATCATTAACATACCATTTCCACCACCATATACTTCATCATCAACAGAATTTGACCTTTGTAAGGTATAGTCTCTTATATTAAAAACATTAATTTCTAATATTTTTTTTTCTACTGCCTTACCAATAAGGCTTTCCCTCTTGAAGTCCGTAAACATCATAGGGAACAATGTCATAATGTTAATTTTCAAATCAAACCTTCTATTGTTTTAATTTTGATTAGAGAGTTTACTGTATCAATACTTTCAATAAACTCATCAACAAATGGTATTAATACTTCTTTTCCATTGTAATCAATTACAAGTATACTACTAGCTTTTGTTTTCAATACATCAACCACATTGAAATTTCCAAGATTATCGATATTGGCTTTCATATCTATTAGGTCAACTACAAAAAACTCATTATCATTTAACTTAATAGCATCTTCTCTCTTTATATAGATATTTTTACCAATAAACTTAGTTACATCTTCTATCTTTTCAAATCCTTTGATTTTTAAGATACAAGTGTTCTTAAAATATTTAACCCCTTCTTTGACATATACACTCGTATTTACGAATTCTTCATCTTTTGCATCATCTGCATCAATGATAAAAAACTTATCAAGTGAATCAAAACGTCTGACATCATCAGTAGTGGGAAATATTTTAATTTCTCCCTTTATTCCATGTAGTGATATAATCTTACCTATACGTAAATAGTTTCTCATCTTATGTCTACAACAACTTTTACATCTTTTACAGTTGCAATCGCACCCATTATAGCTCTTATGCTCTTTGCGATTTTTCCTTCGTGGCCAATTACTTTGCCAAAATCTTCTTTGTCAACTTGTACAGTATACCTTATAAAATTGCCGTCTTTTTCTTCTTTTATGTCTACCTTGTCCTTCTTATTGACTAACTCTTTTACAATGTATTCTAAAATATCTTTCATACCACCACCCTACTTTGTAATTCCTACTGCCTTTAAAAGTTTTCCAACAGTTTCTGTAGGTTTAGCTCCATTATCAAGCCACTTTTTACAAGCATCTGCATTGATCTTAATCTCAGAAGGATCTTTATAAGGATTGTAGTAACCTATCTCCTCAATAAATCTTCCGTTTCTTGGATAATGTGAATCTGCAACAACTACTCTGTAAAAAGCATTGTGAGTATGACCTAACTTTTTTAAGCGAATTTTTACAGCCATTTAATCGTTTCCTCCTTTTAATGTTTTTTTAATAATTCTATTAGATAAATTAATTATCTGCTTATCATTTTTAGCAAGTTCCTTTATCTCGCTTGCTAATTCTTCTATATCTTTAAACCTTGCACTCAATTGAAGTTTTTTATCTAAATCCTTTAATTTTATATCAGCATTTTTAAATAAATCATAAGCAGCCTGTCTTGAAATGTTTAATTCCTCACCAATTTCAGTAAAGGACAAATCATCATTAACATGATATTCATATACAACTTGTTGATTCTTACTTAGAACGCCACCATATAAGTCATATAATATTGATTTGTTAAAAATATCTTCCATTTGACAAAATAAATAGTCCGTATAGCACGGACTATTATATTAACATATTTATTATATCGTGTCAAGTATTTTACTTGGCAGTTAATTAATACATATCAACAATCATTTTTTTGCCATTGATAATGCCCAATTTTACCTTAATTTCTGTAGGTTTTTCAGCACCTTGCTCCATCTTTACTAGAAGGTTGCCATCTCCATTGTCATCAACCTGTAAAGTGTCAAGCATCTGTTCTGTCACATCTTGTGCATTAATAACCATATCAGCCCCAGAAACCAAAGACATGTCAGAGAGTTTATTTAACACATCTTCTGTCATGTATTTGTTCTTTAGATTTTCAAGTCTATCAAACATATCATTTAAACTATCTTGCTGTCTAACTTCCTCAAAATATGAATTGTAGAAATTGTATAAAAATAATGCATCAGATATATCATCCATTAATATTATTGGCCAACCATAATCCTTAATTCCTGATAACCTTAAATTGTTGGCCTTTGCATACATTTTAGCATAATCACATCTAAGCTTTTCAGAATCCCCTTCTTCCCTTTTATTTAAAATAGCCTCTGCTAAACTTTCATCACCATTACAAATCTTAACTAAACTGGTCCAATTATTGGAACCATCCTCAGCAATTTCTTTGCTTACGACTGTTATTTTGCCATCCTCATCTTTTAAATGATAACAACCTGGGAAAGACCCACCATTTTTCATGTAAAATACTGTACCAGACATTTGATATCCATCAATGGTAAAATTTCCATATACTTTAATATCATTTTTATCACTATCATCAGTGCGAGAAATGTATGGTGTTGGAATTTCAACGGCGCCTTGACCTTCAAAATATTTTCCAAAATCTTTAACCATATCCTCAGTAATTACCTTAAGATATTTATCCATCACATTTCCAGTGCCAGTATAAACAAATTGAATTGATGGATCAAAAGAATGTTGTCTTTCACTCATCTTATTGGCAGTTTTGTTTTTGCTATTTTCACTATTACTAACTTTCGTTGTCTCTACAACAGCACTAGTTTCAGGCGCAGATGT